>NZ_JBSSEF010000039.1:0-25933 GCF_054061455.1 Thermostichus sp. OS-CIW-20 | reverse complement strand
TTTACATACCTAGCCATACCAAGCAGCCATACTGAACATACTGGGCATTATTTTCAGTATAGTCCAGCATATCATTGACTAGAGTCATGCTCCCGTCAACCCGATGGAGACGGCTGGCGGGATCCCTGTTCCCGGTGTGAGGGCGGGTCTCAAGAATTGTCTCAATGTCCAGAGGAGCGGCGGAATCGGCAATTCAAAAGGGATCCCTTAGGGATCGAAGGCAAAGGTCATCTGCACGGCCCCTGTAGAATCCACCTCAACCCTGCGCAGGAATTCCCGCAGGTAGGCGCGGCGCTCACTCTCGCTGAGGTCTTGCCAGAAGGGCGGGATGGAGAGAGTTTGGGCAATCTGGAGGAAGTTGGCGGGGGGGAGCTGTTCCAGCTTTTGGGCCAAGCGGGCCGTTTCCGCCCGCAACTGGTAGCAGCGCTGGGCCAGGGCAGGTTCGTCCATTAGTCCAGATTGCTGCAGCTCCTCCAGTTGTCGCAGCCGCTCGCTGTTGGCTTGGATCTGGGCTTGGAGCTGTTGGCGGGTTTGATCCAGGGCCTGCCGATCCAGGTTTTGGGCCCGCTGGGGGAGCTGTTGGCAGACTTGGCGGATCACCTCCTGCAGAACGGCGGCGTAGTGGAGGCTGTAGCGACAGGTTTGGCAACGCAGGTAGAGGTAGGAGGAGCCGTTCTTCTTGGCCTTGCGAGGGGTGGTTTGCACAATGCGCAGAAGGCTGCCGCAGACGCGGCAATGGACTAGGCCGGCCAAGGCGCGGGGGGCGCTGGCGCTGCGGCGCGGGATCTTTTGGTTGCGTTTGAGCCAGCGATCGATCTGGGCGGCCTCGGCGCGGCTGAGGAGAGCCGGGTGGGTATCGCGCAGAACGGTGCCGTCGGCGTAGGCCAGATCTCCACGATAGACCGGGTTGAGCAGCCAGTTGCGCCCGGTGGCCACCGAAATGCGCTTGTGGTGTTTTTCAGCGATGAAGCGCACCGCCTGGCGCAAGGATCCGTAGAGAAGAAAGTGCTGGAAAAAATCCTGAACAATGGGGGCTTGGCGGCGATCCAGCGCGTAGCGATCCCCTTCGCGGCGGTAGCCAAAGGGGGCAGGCCCAGGGGGAGGCTTGCCCGCTAGACGGTTTTGGGCTTGGCTGCAGCAGAGGCGGCGGCTCTGCAATTGATGGGGGAGCTCGGCCAGCAGCGGGATCCAATCGGCAGCAGCGCTGGGGGTGTGCAGGCCGGACTCGTTGACCAAGCTGAGGCGGAGCCCCGCTTGTTGGATCTGCAATAGCCGTTGGTGGACTTCCTCCACTCGATCCCCCAGATCCGCCAGGCGCACCAGCAGCACCTGCTGCACCGATCCGGCGGCAATGCCCTGCAACAGCTCTTCCAGATGGATGCGGGATCCCCAGTCGTGCCAGATGGGATCGGCCCCGTGTGCTTTCAACCAGGCCAGCTCCTGGTCTGGCCAAGAGGCATGGGCGGGCGTGTAGAGGTAGCCGCAAACGCTCATGGACAAGCAAACTCTCACCGCTGCTGTACCCGCACCCGACACCCCTCTTGGCCAGGGATCCCAGCTAGGCTAAGGGAGAGACAAACCGGCAAGCCTTGGCCGCCGAAGGCTCTCCGCAAGATGGCTTTACTCCACCGCCGCAGCCGCGTATTCCAGCTCCTCTTCCGAAACCTCCAGCGGCGCCTCCTCGACTTGTCCTTGCTTGGCAGCCCGCAGTTGCTCGCGGTACTTGGCCGCCATTTCTTCTGCTTTTTCGTAAACCAGCTTGGGATCTCGCAGCATGTCGCCGGGATTGGGCTCCAGTTGCTTGGTAGACAGCGAGATGCGACCCCGTTCTGCGTCTAGGTCGATGATCATCACCTTCACTTCGTCGTTGACGTTGAAGACGCTGTGAGGCGTGTCGACATGCTCGTGGGAGATCTCGGAAATGTGCAGCAAGCCAGAGACGCCGCCAATGTCGATGAAGGCACCGTAAGGCTTGATGCCGCGCACCGTGCCGACCACTACCTCGCCCACCTCCAGCTTGTTCATCTTCCGCTCCACCAGGGCGCGGCGATGGCTCAACACCAGTCGGTTGCGGTCTTCGTCCACCTCCAAAAACTTCAGGGGCAGCTCTTCGCCCACCAGCTCTTCCTTGGGCTTGCGGCTGCTGATGTGGGAGCCGGGGATAAAGCCGCGCAGTCCCTCAATACGCACCAGGGCGCCTCCGCGGTTGGTGGCAAAAATGGTGGCCCGCACCGTGGCGTCTTCTTTTTGTAGCTGCCGCACCCGCTCCCAGGCCCGCATGTACTCGATGCGGCGGATGGAGAGGGTCAGTTGCCCCTCTTCATTTTCTTCGGTGAGGATAAAAAACTCGCGCGTCTCTCCCGGCTGCAGCACCTCGTGCGGATCCTCTATCCGGCTGATGGACATCTCCTGCAAAGGCAGGAAGGCAGCCGTCTTGGCCCCAATATCGATCAACGCACCGCCCGGCTCCACCGAAAATACCGTGCCAGCTACAATTTCGCCAGGGCTGAAGTGATAGTCGTACTTATCCAAGAGGGCGGCAAAGTCCTCGGTGGTGAAACCTACATCGGCAGCAGCGGTGAATCGACTCATAGGGGTGTAACAGCAGAGCAGTTGATGCGAATTAGCAGTTGAACTTGTAAGGAACAGCTCCCATACTCGCTCACCCTCCCAGGCGGGACAGGCAATGGCTTGGGAAATACTATAGTAGCTTAAGAGGGCAGCTTTTGTGGCAAACTTCCTCGCGATCCTGCCAAGCTAGAGAGAGAGGGCCACAGGTGGGAGAGGGGCGATTGCACTTTATCGACCAGGCGGAAATTGAAGTGCAGGCGGGGAACGGCGGAGATGGCATTGTTGCCTTTCGCCGGGAAAAGTATGTGCCCGCCGGAGGGCCCTCAGGGGGCAATGGAGGACGGGGCGGCTCGGTGATCCTGGTGGCAGATCCCGGCCTGCAGACCTTGTTGGATTTTCGCTTTCAGCCGGTGATCAAGGCAGAACATGGGGCCAAAGGGGGGCCCAACCATCGCAGTGGCGCCAGTGGTGCGGATCGGCTGGTGCGGGTGCCCTGCGGCACAATGGTGTTCGACACAGAGACCGGCGAGCTGCTGGGGGATCTGGTGCAGCCCGGGGATCGGCTGCTGGTGGCTCGGGGCGGGAAAGGCGGCCTGGGCAATGCCCATTTTCTCAGCAACCACAATCGGGCTCCCCGCCAATTTACCAGGGGCCAACCGGGAGAGCGGCGACGCCTGCGCCTGGAGCTAAAGCTCATTGCCGAGGTGGGGATCGTCGGTATGCCCAATGCGGGCAAATCCACCCTGATCTCGGTGGTCTCGTCCGCCCGGCCCAAGATCGCCGATTACCCCTTCACCACCCTGCAGCCCAATTTGGGAGTGGTGCCCCATCCTGCCGGGGATGGGGTGGTGTTTGCCGACATTCCCGGACTGATCGAGGGGGCACACCGAGGGGTGGGGTTGGGCCACGACTTTTTGCGCCATGTGGAGCGCACGCGGGTGTTGATCCACCTGGTGGACGGCACAGCAGCAGATCCCGTCAGGGATTACCAAATCATTCAGCAGGAGCTGCGCGCCTACGGCCACGGGCTAAGCGACAAGCCGCAGATTGTGGTTTTGAACAAGATCGATGCCCTTGAGCCCCAGGAGGTGAGCGAGCGCACCCAGCGGCTGTCAATGGCTGCCGGTGCCCCGGTATCGGCCATCTCGGCGGTTGCCAGGCAGGGGCTGGAGCCCTTGTTGCAGCGGGTGTGGCAGTGCCTGGGCCGGGATCCGGATCTCCATCGACCCGCGGCGGCTAGCAAAATCCAGCCAGTTCGGGGGCAGGAGAATCTTAGAATAGGAGTGCCCCTGCCTTCCCAAAACTCAGAGATGAGCGGCTATGTATATCTCGGCGGAGGATCTGCCCCCCGATTTGCGCCAGATCAAGTTGGCCATTGAGCAGGCGGCCCAGGCGAGGGCGGGAGCTTGTGTGGAGCTGTTGATGCTCCTGCGGTTGTTGGAGGATCTGCACCGCACGATTTTGGAGGGGGCCTTCCGAGAGTCTTTGCCCAACACCCGGCAAGAGCTCTATCGGGTGCTTCAGGATTTGGAGGAAGCAGGCGACTGGCCCTATTTGCCTCGTCTGCATATTCAAGCGCTGATGCAACGGCTAAAAGATTGGCCGCAGGGATCCCTGTCGGTGCCGCCTACCCCTCGTTCTGGGGGAGTTGCGGAAGTGGTGGAAAGCCCTAGCCGCTCCGAGTCTTGAGGTTTTGCTTTTTTCTCCCGAATGGCCGAGTATTTTAAGCTCCATCCACAGCATCCCCAGGCCCGTTCCATCCAACGGATTGCAGCCGCTCTGCGGGAAGGGGCGGTCATGCTTTACCCCACCGATACGGTCTATGCCATTGGCTGCGATGTCACCCACAAGCAGGCGGTGGAGCGGGTAAGGCGTCTCAAGCGGCTTTCCAACGACAAGCCCCTCACCTTTTTGTGCCCTTCGCTTTCCCAAATTGCCCAGTATGCCCAAGTGAGCGATCCCGCCTATCGGCTGATGCGGCGGCTGATCCCGGGCCCGTTTACGTTTTTGCTGCCGGCCACCAAGCTGGTGCCCAAGTTGGTCATGGATCCCAAGCGGAAAACCACCGGCATCCGCGTGCCCGATTCGGCCATCTGTCAGGCGCTGTTGGCCGAGCTGGGCAATCCCATCGTCTCCACCTCGGCCAAGCTGGGCGGGGATCCCGTCGGCTCTTTGGAGGTGGGTTTTGACTCTGCTGGGGATTGGGAAGAGGGGGGAATCTTTACCGCCGAGGAAATGCGACAGTTGGAGAAACAGGTGGATTTGGTGCTGGATGACGAGGCTCCCTATCGGGCCCAGGTCTCGACGGTGATCGATCTCACGGGGCCGGAGCCGCTGCTGGTGCGGGCCGGCTTGGGGTACGAGCAGGTGGCGGATCTAATAAATCTAAATCTGAAGCCGGTGGAAGCGGAGGGTTGAGGGCAGAGGGATCCCGTGTTCTCTAGAATAGGGCCGGTGCCTGTGGAGTGTGCCCATGCCTGAGTCTTTGGCTGAGCAAAAGCTGGCCCTGTTGCGCCTGCTGGAGGGGGCTGACCGAGGCCGGAAGGTTTCCCCTGACCAGAAAGCCCAGATCTTGTCTCACATTGCTGCTTTGGAGGCGCTCAACCCCACCCCCAGGCCAACCTCTGTTCCTGAACAGTTGGAGGGGAACTGGCTTACCCTATTTACCACCAGCACAGACCTGCTGCGGCTGGCCCAGTTGCCCCTTCTGACCACCGGCGAGATCTACCAGTGCATTCGGGCCAAAGCTGGGCGGGTCTTTAACGTGGCGGAGATCCAGGGATCCGGCTGGCTGCAGGCTTGGCTGCCCCGGGGAGTTGTGGCGGTGGCGGCCCGCTTCTACCCAGAGTCGGAATGCCGGGTCAGGGTCATTTTCGAGCGCTTGGTGCTCGGATCCCAGGCCTTGATGAGCTACGAGATCGAGAGTTTTCTCTATCTGCTCGAGCGGGCTCCGGAGCGGATCCCGGCTATTCAAATCGATATCCGCCGCCGCGAGCCAACGGGTTGGCTGGATATCACCTATTTGGATGAAGACTTGCGGCTGGGTCGGGGCAGCGAGGGGAGTGTATTTGTTCTAAAGCGGGTCGGCTAGTCGGAGGATCCAGAGGACTCCGTTTCCGCCCTTTCGTGAGATGGGTTTTGGGTTAGGGTGGAGCTTATTTCCTGGAGAACTTGCAAGGCGCGGTAGGACTCTCGCAAAGTTTGCAGCTCCTGTTGAGTTTGCTCCAGTTGCCGGGCTTTTTGCTCCTGTAAGAAGCGCAGCCTTTGATTTTCGGACGCCGTGCGACGCAGAACGTGCTTGAGTTTCTGCTTCTGCTGCTGAAGCCGAGTCCGCCTCACCTCCAACTGCTGCAGTTGGATTTCTTGGAGTTCCAGTTCTATTTTCAGAGTGGCGACCTGCATCTGGAGTTGGCGAAGTTTTTGGTTGAGCTCTGGCTCTGGTGTGGGTTTTGCCGACTCAGGGCTTGGGGAAGAAGGTGATGACAATTCTTGTAGGGGCTGCAACTGTTGGGCCTTGGCCTGCGAAGCTTGATCCTGGTGCTGCTCGCCCTGCAGTCTTACTTGAGTGTGTTCGCTTACTTCGGTTTCAGTTTCCGTCTGCTGCTCAGCTTGATCAAGAATTTGTCGATCGCGGATCTGGGTTCGAGGATCCTCGTCAACCGACTGCAAAGGGAGAGAATCCTCCTCGGGTTGCCGAGGGTTGCCGCCATAATCGGCGGGATCAAAGGGAGACAGAGCCGCTACCAGCGAGGCCCGAAAATCAGTCCAGGAGCCCGACTGCAGACCCATCTGAACCAGCCGCCAAACCCCGTAGGAGGCCCCAATTGCAGCCAGGAGCCCAGGGATCCCGGCCAAGGACAGGGAAACCTTGGGCAGGGTCGGCAGGATCTGATCCAGCAGGCCCACCACCAACGCGAAGACAAAGATCCCGCTCCCCGCGGCAGCGGCACCTGAGACCCAAGAGGAGCGGGAGAACATCATCGTTTCTGTTTTTTCGCTAGCAGAACCACCGGAGCAGGAGAACCAGAGGTCAGGTTCACAGATCGCCTGCCTGCATCTCAGTTTATCCCGCCGGCAGCCTCTGTTTCTCGCTTAGGGCACTTGCCAAGCCCGCTGGTGGTAGCTCTGCAATTCGGCCCAGGGATCCGCTGCTGCTGCGGGGGTATGGCCGTGGTTGTGGTGATGGTGAGAGTGATGGTGATGGGATCCGTGCCCATGGGAGTCATGGTCATGGTGATGAGTATGCCCCGCTCCCAGCTCTGCGCTCACCGCCAGGCGAAACTTGCAGAGGTGGCAGTTCATCAGGGTTTGGCCCTGGAGAGCTTCCTGCTCCAGTTGCTGCAGGCTGTGCAGCACCGCGTCCACAAGGCCCAATTCCGGCAGCATCAGCCAGTCGATCTCGGGGTATTGGCGTCGCCGTTCTTGCACCGCCGCCTCGATTTTTTTCACCAGCACCCCTGTAAAGAGAAAATAGGGCAGCACAACCACCCGGCGCGGCTGCCAAGAGAGGGCCCGCTCCAGACCCACCGGCAGGCGGGGATGGGTGATGCCGATAAAGCAGGTTTCCACGGCAGCAAACCCGGATCCTTCCCAAAGCAGCCGGGCCAGCTTACAGGCTTCGGCGTTGGCTTCGGGATCGCTGGAGCCGCGACCGACAAACAGCAACACCGTTTCCGCCCCTGGGATCTGCTGCGGCTGGGCAGCCAGCAGAGTGGCCAATCGCTCCCGCAACAGTTGCAAGATCTCGACCCGGATCCCCAGCGGCCCGCCGTAGTGGATGCGCAACTGCGGGTGGAGGGCCTGCAGACGATCCAGCTCCACCGTCACGTCGAACTTGTTGTGGCGCGCCCCAAAAAGCAGCAGCGGCAGGGCCACGATCTCCTGCCACCCTTGGGCCAAGCATTGTTCCACCCCCTGGGCAATACTGGGCTGGGCTAGCTCCAAAAAGCAGGGGATCACCGGCCGATGGGGGGTGAGGGATTGATAAACTTGGGCCAGCTCCAGAAAGGCTTGCTGCCCTTCAGGGTCACGGGATCCATGGCCGATGAGCAACAGGGGCAAGGCAGGAGAAGAAAACTGCCCAACCGCACGGGGAGGGGAAAAACTGAGGACATCCAACACAAAAAACTCCGTTCCTTGTGAATCGCAAGGGGTACAGGACAAGGGCAGGTGGGTGTTCTGGCTGAGGGAGGGATCCCATCACAGTTGCGTCACAGTGGCGGATTTGCACCGCGCTTTCCCCAGTCTGCCTGAGCTTCTTAGGTTAGCTTGCCGCCTGCCGTTCACCAAGCCCCCCTGGGGGGATAGCCCCGGCCCCCTGCCTTGATCCCTAGCTCCCCTCTCCCCCAGGGAGAGGGGTTGGGGGTGAGGGTACCTCAGGGAGAGGGGTTGGGGGTGAGGGCCGAAAATGCCACAGCCGCAGGGCATTAGCCACTACGGAAACAGAGCTCAAGGCCATGGCTGCCCCCGCCAGCATGGGGTTGAGCAGCCAACCGGTGAAGGGGTAGAGCGCCCCGGCGGCAATCGGGATCCCGAGCGTGTTGTAGATAAAGGCGAAGAAGAGGTTTTGGCGGATGTTGGCAAGGGTGGCGCGGCTAAGTTGAATGGCGGTAACCACGCCCCGCAAATCGCCGGATATCAGGGTAATGTCGCTGGCGGCTATGGCCACATCGGTGCCCGTCCCGATGGCGATCCCCACATCGGCTTCTGCCAGTGCCGGCGCATCGTTAATGCCATCTCCCACCATCGCTACCCGGTGGCGGGGCCGTCTGAGCTGGCGAATATAGGCTGCCTTTTGCTCAGGGCGGACTTGGGCGATCACCCGGCGAATGCCTGCCTGCCGAGCAATGGCCTGGGCGGTGGTGGGGTTATCCCCGGTCAGCAGGATCACCTCCAGGCCCATCTCCTGAAGCTGGCGCACCGCTACAGGGGAGGTGGGTTTAATGGGGTCGGCAATGGCCAACAGCCCCACCAGACGGTGGGATTGCGCCACGCCGATCACCGTTTTGCCCTGGCTTTCCCAGGTCTGAACCCGCTCCAACCAAGAGGGATCCCAAGCGATCCCCATCGCCTGCAACCAGCTCAGCCGACCGATGCCGACCCACTGATCCTCCACCCAGGCTTCTGCCCCCTCGCCCACTTTTGCCTGAAAGTGCTGGGCCGGCGGGATCGAGATGCCTTCGGCTTCGGCTTTTTGCACCACTGCCTGGGCCAGCGGATGTTCCGAGTGTTGTTCCACCGCTGCTGCCAGGCGCAACAGGGCTAGGGGGGAAGATCCTGGCGTCCAGATCTCGGTGACGCTGGGACGGCCCTCGGTGAGGGTGCCGGTTTTGTCCAGGACGACTGTGCCCAGGCGATGGGCCAGCCATTCCAGGCTTTCGGCCCGCTTCACCAGGATCCCCAGTTCTGCCCCCCGCCCCGTCGCCACCATGATCGAGGTGGGGGTGGCCAACCCCAGCGCACAAGGGCAGGCGATGATCAGCACCCCAATGGTGTTCACCAAAGCCAGCGTCGGATTGCCCGCCAGCCCCCACCAGAGCACAAAAGTTAGGATGGCTACCCCGATCACCGCCGGCACAAACCAGGCCGTCACCCGATCCGCCACCTGTTGAATGGGAGCTTTGGATCCCTGGGCCTCCTGCACCAGGCGCACGATCTGGGCCAGAAGCGTATCTTTGCCCACCCGCCGCGCTTCCATCACAAAGCTGCCCGTCTGGTTGAGGGTGGCCCCGATAACCTCATCTCCTGCCGACTTGCTCACCGGCAGGCTCTCGCCCGTCACCATCGACTCGTCCAGGCTGGAGGATCCTTCCAGGATCACCCCGTCTACTGGCACCTTCTCACCGGGGCGCACCCGGATCCGATCCCCCACCTGCACTTCCCGAATCGGAATATCCTGCTCCACCCCCTGGCGAATTACCCTTGCCGTTTTCGGTTGCAGCCCGATCAGCTTGCGAATGGCCTCAGAGGTTTGCCTTTTGGCCCGTTGCTCCATCCACTTGCCCACCAGAATCAGGGTGGTGACCACCGCCGACACCTCATAATAGACATCCGGGTGCAGTCCTTGCCGGTGAAAATAGTCGGGGAAAACCGTTGGGAAAATGGAATAGAAGAAAGCCGCGCTCGTCCCCAAGGCCACCAGCGTGTTCATATCCGCCGAGCGCCGTTGCCAAGCGGCCCAAGCGCCTCGATAAAAATGCTTGCCCACCCAAAACTGCACCGGAGCCGTCAGCAGCAACTGCAACCCAGGATTGTGCAGCCACATGGGAAAGCCCGGGATGTCCATCCCCAGCATCATCGGCAGGGATCCGATCAGCAGCACCGTGCTGAGGCCCACTCCTATTGCCACCTTCAGCTTCAATTCCCGTTCTGCCGCCCGTTGGGCGATCCGTTCTGGGTCGGTCGGATCGGACTGTTGCCAATCGTCTTCGACCAAGCGCGCCTGATACCCCGCCTGCTCCACCGCCCGGATCAAGGCTTGCGGATTCACCAGCCGGGGATCCCCTCGCACGATGGCCTGCTCGCTGGCAAAGTTGACCGCTTGTGCCGTAACGCCCCGCACGCGACTGAGGGCCTGTTCAATGACAGCAGTGCAGGAGGCGCAGCTCATGCCCTGGATAGCCAAGCGCCAAGTGCCGCCAGCAGATGAGGCGGACAGGCCCGGGGCAGCGGAATGGGAACCCGAATCAGACATGGCTGTCCTCAGAGCAAAAATTAATAGCAAAAGCCCTCTTTCCCCCAACCAGGGGAAAACCACACCTGTGAACCTTGTCCCGCTACTGCCGACGGGCAAGGGAAAAATCGCTAGGCCGGCGGATAGCCCACTTGGGCGAGCACCTGCCGCCAGACACTTTCCGGCTGCTCAGACGTAATCCGCACCTGCTTGGTCTTGGGATCCGCCTCCACCTGCGCCTGGGGATCCTGTTGCCGCACCGCCTGCGTGATGGTGTCCACACAAGCGGAGCAGGCCAGCTTCGGCACCGTCAAAACAACTTGCATCCTGGGAAACCTCCCCAGCCCAATGCCACCAGCTTGATGCTAAACCTTCCAGTGGGCTGGAAGGTCAAGAGGGTGGCTGAGGCTCCTCTATGTTCCAGCGGTAGTCTACCTGATAGCCCCGCTGTCGCCAGTCCTCTTCCAGTTGCAACTGTTGGGTCAGGGCTTTGCGCAGAGAGTTGATCAGCTCTTGCGTGCGGCCTCGGTTGCCGAAATCCTGCTCTTCGACAGTGGGAAACGTTTGCCGCTCGAGAACCCGCAGCAGAAATTCGTAGTGGACGTGAGCCGGCACAGGAATACGTTTCATCGATCTAGGCCCTTCTTGGGATCCATTGACAATCCTGGGCTTACTGGGATGACAACAGGGAGCGGACGGCTTGGCCGGGATCCGGCTGCGTTACCAGCGCTTCCCCCACCAGCACAGCGCGCACCCCCCAACTGCGCAACTGCTGCAAGTCAGCAGGGGTGTGGATGCCAGACTCGCTGACCACCGGCAGATCGCCGAGGCGCTCCCGATGGGCGACCAAGAGATCCCGCGTCGTGTTCAAGTCCACCGCAAAGGTTTTGAGATCCCGATTGTTGATGCCGATCAGCACCCGTCCTTTGGCCTGTTGCAGGTGCGGCAAGGCCAAAACCCGCTGCAACTCTTGGCAAGTGTGCACCTCCAACAGAGCCGCCATGCCCAGTTGCTGAATGAGCTTGAGAAAATAGCCCAAGTCCGCATCCGAGAGAATGGCGGCAATCAACAGCACCGCATCCGCTCCCAGAGTGCGGGCCCAGAGGATTTGGTAAGGGTAGAGGATGAACTCCTTGCACAAGATGGGGATCCCTACCGCCTGGCGGATCTGGCGCAAGTACTCGCCGCTGCCCTGAAAAAACCGCTCATCCGTGAGCACCGACAGGCAACTGGCTCCCGCCGCCTCGTAGCTTTGGGCAATGGCCACCGGATCAAAGGGATCGCGGAGAACCCCACGGCTGGGGGAAGCTTTTTTCACCTCAGCGATAAGGGAAACGGGGTGAGGGGATTGGGTGAGGGCCGCCACAAAATCCCGCACCGGTGGCGCTTGCTCCAGTTGCTGCTGCAATTGCTTCAGAGGAAGCTGTTCCCGTTGGCGCTCCACCTCCTGCTCTTTGTGCCAGACGATCTCCTCCAAAATGTGGCGTGGCTCGGCCTCTGGAGCCTTTGTCCGGTACACCTGCGAGGCCACCACCACCGCTGGGGCAGGGGAACGCCGACGAACGGCAAGCAGCTCACCTTCCAGCTCCATACCACCCCTGAACAGAACTCTACACCTCACCCTAAACTACTCTAGTGTGCTGCTGTCGGTTTGAATAGCTACTCCGAATATCCCCAAACCGCCTCTGGCAAAGGTGTTTTTTTTACTCTATGGTTGAGTTTAGGGCTGAGCAGCAGCCGATGCCGGTTAGACTGCCAGTTAAGCAGAGAGCCGGCGGAGGCGCTGCTTGAGGCAAGACAAAGGTGCTGCTCAGGACGAGATGGCTCGAGACAGATCCAAGTCAACCCGGGTCAAGCGAGAGGCTTGACGCAGGTTTTCGCGCCCCGGGGTGCCTTGCTCCGGCAGCCGTTTCGTCTCCCCATCTTGCCCAACTGTGGGCAAAGGCTCGGCTGAGGCAGAGTTTGGGATATTGCTGTCCATGCTGTTTTGAAGGAGTTCGGGCGTGCTGTACCTGGCAGAGCTATCCAAGCCGATTGGGTTTGCCAAATCGTCGCTGCAATTGCTAGCCAAGCAGCAGCAGGACAACACCTGGGTGGCCGTGAACGAAGAATCCATTACTCTAGAGGGCCGCATCGCCCAGGAGGCCGGGCGCTTCAAGGATGGGGCCTTGGTGCTGGCAGAAATCACAGGCAGCCGTCAGATTACCCGCATCAACGAAGCCGCTCGCCAACTGGTGACCTACCTACAAAACTTCAGCCAACTTCAGCTCAAAGCCCGCAGCCAAGAGGAAGAGATTGAAAATTGGCGCAAGTCCCTCACCTTTCAGGCGCATGAGCTGACCCGCCGCGAGATGGAGCTGGTAGCCCAAGAAGAGGAGGTGCGGCGGCTGTACGAGCAATACAAGGGCGTGGAGGAAGAGCGCAAGCTTCTAGACAGCCTCAAAGAGGAGTTGGCAGCCCAGCAGGCCTACCTGGCCGAGCAGCAGCGCCTGATCGGAGAACAGCGAGAAGCCCTGAACCGGCAACGGCAGGAACTGGAAGCTCAGTTGCAAGAGGCCCGCTCCAGCCGGCTGGGGGAAGCAGAAGCGGTCCAGCTCCAGATTTTGTTGCAAGAAGTTCAGGAGAGTTTACATTTCTCCGCGAATCCCTTGGCTCTTCTCCAGAGTTTAAAAAGCCACATTCAGCAGCAGCAGGAGCACTTGAATCAACAGATTGCCCAACTGGAAGCAGAACGTCAGCAGGCCCAGGCCCGGCAAGACGAGCTGGATCGAGACTACCGCGCTTGGCAAGAACGCCACACCGCTTGGTGGGGATCCCAACGATCCCTGGAGCAGAGCCAAGCCGAATGGCATGCCCGCCAGGGATCCCTGCGAGCCTATCAGGAGCAACTGCAGAGGATCCTTCAGCAGTTGCAATCCCAAGAGAGCTTGTACCAAAAAGCCTATTGCCTGGTGCAGGAGTACGACTTCATCGTCGATGGCAGCAGCAACGGCGGGTCAGGTGCCTCAGGGTCTGCGATCTCGGTCGAGGAGCTGGCGGCCTTGGTGAGCCAACTGCGCCGAGATTACGAGCAGCGGGCGGCCCAGGTCAGCCAACAGCGGGCCGAGCTGGAGCAAAACCGGCAAACCCTGCGGGAGCTGCAAGAGCGGCTGGCCACCGCCTCTCCGGAGGAGCGGTTCGACATCGAGATGGATATCGACTACGCCCAGTCTGCCTGCAGCGCCCTAGAGGAAGCCCTGCTGCCTCAGGAGAAAAACCTGCAACGGGAATACGAGGAGCTGGCCCGCCAGGAAGCCCGCCTTAGGCAGCTTCAAAATCAGGCTGCCGCCCCAGTTCAGGTCGATATCGGGCCGATCCTGGAGCAGATCGGCAGCCAGAAGCAGGAGCTTCTCCAAGAAAAAAGCCGCCTGCAAACCCTCGTCCAGCAACTGGAATCCTCTCTGCCCTTTCAACAAGAGCAACTGGCCCGCCAGCAGCAGGAATTGCAGCAGCAGTGGCAACAGTTGCAGCAAGAGGAGGGATCCCTGCGGGCCCGCACCCAGGCGATGGCAGAAACCTGGGGCCGCCTCAACCATCTGCAGGCCACCCTCTACCCTGAGCGAGATCGCTGGGCGGAGTTAGCGGAACAACTGGCTCAGTTGGAGGCAGAGCTGGCTCAATATCAAGAAAGGGGCTCCACGGCCAGCGCCCATGTCCAGCAGGTGCAATCGCTCCTGGCCGCCCTCACCCAGCGGTAAGGAGCTGTGTCCTGTCGTCTTCCCAAGCAGGCAGTGCCCACACATTCCTTTTGACACAAAAGGATAGCTTGGTAGCCCCGTACTTGAGGACGGGGCGGAAAAGCCCTTGAGCCACTTTAGTTGCTTCTTTAGAGCTTCTCCAGGAAAACAACCTACTGCGGTGCCAAACCCGCGCGGCAATGACTAACCTGGAGGAACTGAAGTCCTCCGAAGTAAGCAGAACTTTGAGGTTATGCCTCAAAAGACTATCTAGGGGCGTCTTGACAGCGCCTTCGCCAGTCCATTTTGGGCTGCGTAAGAATCCCCTGCCTTCAGGCGCTGGGAGTGTCAAGGGCTTGACGGCCTCAACCAAAGAGAGCAAATCTGGTAAAATTCGGTAGCGCCTTGTAGATAGCGGGATCCCAACTTCTCGAGGCAGAGGAGCAGCGGAGATCCCCGCATTTTATCTGTCAGGAGTGTTCCAGTGTGAGGTCAGCTCGTGCGAATTGCAGTTGATGCGATGGGAGGTGACTACGCTCCCGAAGAGATGATCAAGGGCGCCCTGCTGGCCCATCGCTATCTTCAGGTGGGGATTGCGCTGGTCGGCCGTCCAGACGCGCTTGAGCCTTTCTTGCCCCGGCCCCTGCCTCCTGGGATCACCGTCGTGCCCGCTGAGGAGGTAGTGGGCATGGCGGAAGAGCCCCTGGCGGTGCGCAGGAAGCCGCAAGCCTCTATCAACGTCTCCATGCAACAGGTGCGCGCCAAGCAGGCAGATGCAGTGGTGGCTGCCGGCAACACTGGGGCTACGATGGCCGCTGCCTACCTCAACTTGGGCCGATTGGCGGGGATCGACCGCCCGGCCATCGGTGCTCTTTTGCCCACTTTGAAGGGCAAGCCGGTCTTGCTTTTGGATGTGGGAGCCAACGTGGACTGCCGGCCCCGCTTCTTGGAACAATTTGCCCGCATGGGATCCCTCTACTGCCAGTGCGTGCTGGGGATTGAGAAGCCGCGGGTGGGCCTGCTCAACATTGGCGAGGAGCCCAACAAGGGCAACGACCTGGCCCTGGCCACCCATCAGCGCCTGACCCAGTTGCCGGGGATTCACTTTGCCGGCAACGCCGAGGGGCGAGACGTGCTGACGGGGGACTTTGATGTGGTGGTGTGCGACGGCTTTGTGGGCAACGCCCTGCTCAAGTTTGCCGAGAGCGTCGGCCAGGTGATCACCCAGGTGCTGCGGGAGGAGTTGCCCCGCGGCTGGCGTGGCAAGCTGGGCTGCTGGCTGCTGCAGCCCAATCTGAAGCAGGTGAAGCGGCGCATGGACTATGTGGAATACGGCGGCGCTTTGTTGCTGGGGGTGAACGGCATCTGCGTCATTACCCACGGCAGCTCCAAGGCGGCGATGGTCTACCATGCCATTCGCCTGGCCAAAGAGGCGGCGGAGCAGAAGATCCTACAGCGGCTGCAAGCGGAAATGGCCGACTCTCACCCATCCAAAGTCAATGCCGGAGAGAATGCTCCTCCTCTGGCCTCAGCCTCTAACCCCAGTCCAGAAGCCCTGCCGGTAGGATCCCTGGATCGGGTGGAAGGATAGCGTTCATGCCCAGCAATGGCCTCCCGAGCGTGCGGCTGGTGGGGGTGGGGGCTGCCCTGCCGACTCCCTGCCTGAGCAACGACGACCTCAGCCAGATCGTGGAGACTTCCGACGAGTGGATCTGGCCCCGCACCGGCATTCGCCAACGGCGCATCCTGCCCCCCGACCTCAGCCTGGTGGATTTGGCGGCGCAAGCGGCAAAGGCTGCCCTGGCGCAGGCCGGCATCCCGCCCCAGGAGCTGGATCTAATCCTCCTGGCCACCTCCACCGGCGTCGATCGCTTCGGCTCCGCTCCGCGGGTGCAAGCAGCGCTGGGGGCGACACGGGCGGTGGCTTTTGACCTGACGGCAGCCTGTACAGGGTTTGTGTTTGCTGTGGCCACGGCGGCCCAGTTTCTGCAAACCGGGCTGTACCGGCGGGCGCTGGTGGTGGCGGCGGACGTACTCTCTCGCACAGTGGACTGGACAGATCGCACCACCTGTGTCCTATTTGGGGACGGGGCAGGGGCGGTGGTGCTGGAAGCCGCAAGAGAGGGGGACGGCGGCATCCTCAGCATCGAGCTGCGCAGCGATGGCAGTGGCAGCGAGCTGCTCAGCCTGGCCATGGCCACCGAGGCCAGGCCCCTGGTGGGATCCCTGCAGGTGGGTCAATACCGCTGCTGCCCCATCGCCATGAACGGCCGTGAGGTGTACAAGTTCGCCGTCCAAGCGGTGCCGGAGATTATCGAGAAGGCTCTCTTTCGAGCTGGGATTGCCGCAGCAGCCGTGCAAGGCTACTTCATCCACCAGGCCAACCAGCGCATCCTCGATGCTGTGGCCAAGCGGCTGCAGTTGGATCCCCAGCGGGTGGCCAGCGTTCTGGAGCGCTACGGCAACACCTCCGGCGCCTCGGTGCCGATTGCGCTGGCCGACTGGATTGGCCAAAGGCGGTTTGGCCCTGGGGATTTGGGGGTGATGGCTGGCTTCGGCGCCGGCCTCACCTGGGGAGCAATTGTCTTTCGTTGGGGCAGATGAGTTGGAGAGTATTGAACTGATGAGCGTTGCCTGGATCTATCCCGGTCAGGGATCCCAAGTCGTGGGCATGGGAAGGGATTTACAAGATTGGCCAGGGGCGGCCCGCAAGTTGGCTGTGGCCCGCGAGGTGCTGGGATGGGATCCCCTGGCGCTCTCGGAAGAGCAGATCCATCAGACCGGCTACACGCAGCCGGCTTTATTCACTGTATCGGCCCTGCTGACGGACTATCTCTACGCTCAGGGTCAGGCTCCCGCCTGTACAGCCGGCCACAGCTTGGGAGAATATAGCGCCCTCTACGCCGCGGGGGTATTTGATTTTGAGACTGGCCTGCGGCTGGTGGCGCTGCGGGGCCAGTTGATGGAAGCTGCAGGGGATCCCCCCGGCAGCATGGCGGCGCTGATTGGGTTTGATCGCGACAAGCTGGAGCACCTGTGCCAGATGACTCCCGATGTGGTCATTGCCAACGACAACAGCCCGGATCAGGTCGTGATCAGCGGCTCGGTCGAGGGGGTGCAGGCCATCTGTGAGCAGTTGCAGGCCAAGCGCACCGTTCCCCTCAAAGTCAGCGGCGCCTTCCACTCGCCCTTGATGCAGGCGGCGGCGGAAACCTTTGCCCACACCTTGCGCGAGGTTGACTTTCAGGCTCCGCGAGTGCCGGTCTACAGCAATTGCACGGCTGCCGCTAGCCGAGATCCCCAGGTCCTCAAGCAGGCACTGCTGTCTCAGATGACTGCCCCAGTCCGCTGGCGAGAAACGGTGCTGCAGATGGCCGCCGACGGCATCCGAGAGGTGTGGGAAATCGGCCCTGGCAATGTGCTGACGGGCTTGGTGAGGCGAACGGCACCTGCCCTGGGACGGTGCAACATCAGCAGCCTCAGCATCGGCTAAGGGATCCCGGCAGCCCTGTTGCTGCAAGTTGCGTTGCTAGCTCCTCAAGGGAGAAGGGCTGCGGGTGAGGAAACCTCCCCAAACAGCAGTTAGGATCAATGAAAACCTGTTTCTGGGGCCGACGATGCCGTCTTCTCCCCCTCGCCAGCTTTGGGTCAATGCTTTTCCCGCTTTGGCTGGCCTTGCCGTGGCCCTCGGCAGCCTGGGATCCGGCGGATCCCTGTGGCAGTCGGGGGCAGCCGCTTTGGCTACGGGCATGACCGGCTACTTCGCCTCCGCCCTGGCTGGGAGTGAGTCCAAAGCCAAAATCCACCTGCTGGAGCATGACTCTAGTCAATAATAAGCTCAACTATACTGAAAATAATGTATAATATGTTCAATACGGATTACTACCAGTTGATCTTTCTGTTTACTTTCGAGTCTGCCAACATGGTAGCCAAAGCAAAGCAGAAAATTGGTAGTAAGACGACACGGAAACTGCGCTTTGGGTATTCTACTCAAAGCTTTGCGGGATACCGCCATTCTGTTTGGACTCCGTCCCGCTAACGCGAATGGAAACAAACAGAATGCTATCGCTGCATAGTTGAACAGTGATGTTCAGCAGTGTTCAGCGTAAATGTATCAGCAATCTCTGGAGCACCTCAAAAGCCGGCAAGAGCTAGGTTTACAGCACCTGCAAAACGAGCTGGCCGATCTGCGGGCTGCTCTTGCCAATTGGACACCCCTTCGGCAGGAAGAGAAAGCCGGCGATGGAACTGATGCTCAAACCTATTTTGAGTTGGGATCCCAGATCCAAGCTCAGCAAGAATTGCTTTCACAATTGCGTACAGAAGAGCAGAATCTAAAAGCCTCAATAGAAGACTTGCAAGCCAAAAAACAAGAGCTTGTACAACTTTTGAAAGAGTACGTTGCGAAAATTGACCAACTCCGCTGCAAACGGGATCTTTTGGCCCAAGAGATCGCCCGCCTTAATCAAGCTCGCCAAGCAACAGGCTGCAGCAACTTTGCCGCCCACCCCTCTGGGTTTGGAAAGGGATCCCTGGGCTTCAGCTCCGTTTCTGCCACCGCCTACGACGAAATTCTTGCAGCTATTGAGGAGCGAGTAAACGACTTGGACGACATGGCAAAAGCGATGGCAGAGCTGAGCTCGCTCGAGGGCAGATGGTAGCCTATCAGACGCCTTCCGAGTCCGGATCTATTTCATGAATTCGCCGCAGGGATCCCTTATTAAAGGCCGGGAAGCGTAGATAGGGGTACTGTTCCTTGGCCTGCTGCAGCT
Source organism: Thermostichus sp. OS-CIW-20 (assembly GCF_054061455.1). Lineage (NCBI taxonomy): Bacteria > Bacillati > Cyanobacteriota > Cyanophyceae > Thermostichales > Thermostichaceae > Thermostichus > Thermostichus sp. OS-CIW-20. The sequence goes on along the minus strand of NZ_JBSSEF010000039.1, from coordinate 7,202 downwards.
CTTGAAAGGCGGGGGCCAGGTGGTCTTGGAGGGAGATCCCTGTCACGACACACCAGATCTTGGTGCGTGTCAAGGCCACAAAAGCTTGGTTGCGCCGGCGCAGTTGCTCTTCCACACTGAGCCCCGGTTCGGTGGCGTTTTGAAACTGGCAAACGTAGACTTTCCAAGCTTCATTGCCTTTGGCCCGGAAGATCCCCGCTAGGGTGACATGCCCCGGCAAGCGGAAAATATCCTGACCGGCATCTTCGCCGGCTATGAGAGCTCTAATTCCTCTTTGTTTGAGCTTGGCCTTCAGGCTTTCCCAATAAGGTCTGCTCTTCTTGAAGCTGCCTACACCGGTAACCAGGAGATCCTCCGGCTGAAAACTCCACTGCTTCAGGTCGCGCTCGATTTGTTGGGCAATCCAATTCTGCTCCTCTTCCTCAGAAGGGAAGGTGCGCCAGATTAGCAGCGATTGCGGATCCACCTTGGGCTCAAAGTCTTCTTGATCGATGGGATGGCAAGCCTTGCGGGTGAGGGTAATTGTGGATCCAGGCTTACGAAAATCGCCTTCTACCACTTCGTAACCTAAATTTTCCCACTGCCCTTTTTGAGTAACTCCCTGCAAAGGCTGGTCTCCACGCAAAAGACCCATGTTGATGGCATGGGCAGCCATGAGAATAATCTTCGGAGTGCGGTAGCAATGGGGCAACACAGTGGCCCGCCCTCCCAACTGCACTTTGGGCTTGCCTGTCTCGTCGCGCCCGAATAGCTCGGCTATTCCTGGCACCGTCAGCGAGCCAATGCCCTGGGCTTCGTCATAGGCCCAATAGAGCCGTTTGGGATCCCGTAAAGCCCGATAGGCTAAACGGTAAAAGGCAGGGGGCAAATCTTGACCTTCATCGATCAAAATAACATCGAAGAGCTGAGGGATTTCCTTGGCTTCTTTTTCTAACTTTTCGCAGACGTAGTCGAAGGGCTCAGTTGTATAGTCATTTTTATCCCTTAGCTCTTCCTTTGCCCGCTCCAAGCTTTTGGGCGTTAAGCCACATTCGTTAGCGAGCAATCGATAGAACCCAGTTTGATTTTGGGATCCCCAGGCGTGCATCACCTGGATCTTTTTCCAGTCCGGCTCAAGGTCAAACTTGCTCTGACAGACCTTTGAGATTTGCTCGCGAATTTGGTGATAGAGAGAGCGGGTGTAAAAAACTACCGCAATGTCCTAATCGGGGTGGTCGGCGTGGATCTTGGCCGCTCTGCGAGTCAAGACTACCGTTTTGCCTGTCCCCGCCAGGCCCCGCAACCGCTGTGGCCCCTCAGGATATTGGGTGGCAATTTTGCGTTGGTCTTCATCAAGCTTAAAGATCTGCTCTTGGACGCGACGGATCACCGCCTGGGGATCGTAGCTGTAAGATATTGGGTCATCGCCGGGATCCCCCAACTTTATTCCCAACGTTTTGAGGATCACTTCCCATTCTGTGGCGTTGAGAGGAGCGCCATTGGCCTTTTTGGCCGCATACAGAGTCTGCCGCAACTGCTCTGGATGCTCCAAATCATCTGCAAAAAGCAGCGCCCCGAGAAACGGGGGATCCCCGAAGCGCTCCTGCCATTCTTGTCGCCGAATGCGAGGCAAAGCCAGCCGATATTGCCAGGCAACGCGAGCTTGGAGAGGCCGGGTTTCCGGATTTTGCTGCAGCCAATTCTTGATCTGAAACATTTGGTTATCGGCCTGCCCCAAGGGGGTCTCGGTTTCCCTGTGCCACTCCCGCATGCGCCACTGGCTGCCGTCGATGGCTTCGATATTGTAAAGGTTGCAGCCCTTACACTCGAAAACCCAAAAGCCCAGTTCAAAATGAATCAATAGGATGTCGGGCTTGGCCGTGACGTGGCCCTGATGGTTATAGATACTGAACTGATGGAGGAGGTAGCCGGGATCGGATCCCAGGGCCTGCCGCAGCGCATTCCAAACCACTGCTTCCGCAGCTACCCCAGGTAAGCTGTCGCCCAGAGCGCCGTCGGGTTGAAAGTGCATGGGGGATCCCTCGTTTTCCAACTTGAACCCAATGTACAACAGGAAACCTGAGCTCTTGGGGAAGGATCCAAAGCCCCTAAAGCAAAGACTCAGGTCGGATCCGGGGATCCACCCACATCAAGAGCAGATCGGCCAACAAATTGCCCAGAATGAGCATCACGGCCCCCAGCAAAAGCCCGGCCATCACCACGTTGATGTCGAAGCTCTGGACCGCTTCCAAGAGCAGCTTGCCCAGCCCCGGCCAGTTGAAGAAAAACTCGGCAATAAAAGAGCCGCTGAGCAAATTGGCAAACTCAAAGCCCAAGATCGTGATCAAGGGGTTGACGGCGTTGCGCAATGCATGCAGCCAGATCACCTGCCATTCCGGGATCCCACGCGCCCGCGCCGCCTGGATGTATTCCTGCCGCAGCACGTCCAAGAAGTTGCCGCGGGTAATCCGCTGCAGCCCGGCAAAGCTGGTGATGCTCAGGGCCAGCGTGGGCAAGAGCAGGTGACGGCCCAGATCCAGCAGCTTTCCCCCCCAACCCAGCTCGGCAAAATAAACACTGGTCATCCCGCCCACCGGCAGCCAGCCCACGTTTTGGGCCACGATCAGCAGCAAAATGGCCAGCACAAAGCTGGGCATGGCCTGCCCCAGGTAGCTGAGCAACTGCAACGCCCGATCCAGAGGAGTGTTCTGCTGCAGCGCCCCCAGGATCCCCAGCGGAATGGCGATCATCCAAGTCAGCAAAACGGAGCACACTGCCAACAGCAGGGTGGCGCCGGCGCGGGAGAGGATGAGCTGCGCTACTGGCACGCGATAGGTGTAGCTGACGCCAAAATCCCCCTGCAGCAGATTGCCCAGCCAGGTCAAATACTGCCAAAGCAAGGGTTTATCCAAGCCCAGCCGCGCCTCTTCCTGGGCGATAAACTCCTGGCTGATACTGGGATCCGCCCGCAAGGGATCCAAAAAATCGCCGGGGGCCAGTTGCAGGAGCAAAAAGCTGAGCACCGTGATCAGCAGCAGCACCGGCACCGCTTGGACCAGCCGCTGCAAAACAAGGGCTAGGGGAGGCCAAAGGCTGAACACCCGTCCAGCAGGGGGAGAAGAGGTTGCGGCCACAGGCAGAAGTCGAGTTGAGCGAGGTCCAAATCTCCCTGGGAGTGGGATCCCTGTCGAACTATGCTGCCATTCTCGCGGCCAAATTTCCAGGTTGCTGCCTGGCTTGGAACAGGGCGCAGTTGCCCGTTAGGGGAATTGGGGGTTAAGCCAATCCGGCAGGCGCAAGCTAAGGCGGTAGACTAGTCAGAAGCTTTTTCGATGAGTTGCCGTTGGGAAGATCTCTTGCGAAACCTGTTTCTTACCGGCGCTAGCGGCTGTCTGGGGCATTATGTGTTGGAGCGCCTGGCCCAACAAAGGGATCCCGAGTTTCCGGAGCAGCCCGCCTACCACCTGTACATTCTTATCCGCAACCCCAGCCGCCTGCGGTTGCCCCCGGAGCGTTTGCCTGCCCCCATCACCCTGGTGGCCGGCGATCTCCTGCGCATTCGGGAACACGCCGCCCTGCTGCGGCAGATGGATGGGTTGATCCACATGGCGGCGGCTTGGGGGGATCCCACCCTGACCTGGGCGGTGAACGTCACCCACACCTTGGAGTTGCTCAGCTTGTTGGATCCGGAGCGCTGTCAGCAGGTGATCTACTTTTCCACTGCCAGCCTTTTGAATCAAGCGTTAGAACCTTTGGCCATCGCCGGCCAGGCCGGCACCGACTACATCCGCAGCAAGTACGCGATGCTGCTGCGACGGCAGGAAAGCAGCTTCTGGCCAGATCGCCTGCTCACCCTCTACCCCACCCTGCTGTTTGGCGGCAGCCCCCACCACCCCTACTCCCACATCACCGCCGGCCTCAAGGAGGTGCTCCGCTGGCTGGATTTGATCCGCTTTTTGCGGGTGGATGCCAGCTTCCACTTCATCCACGCTGCCGATGTGGCCGAGATGGTGGCCCATTGGGTGGCCCATCCGCCGGGGGGAGGGGATTGGGTGTTGGGCAACCCCCCCTTGTCGGTGGATGAATGCGTAGAGCAGGTGTGCGCCTATTTTAAAAAACGGATTTATTTCCGCCTGCCCCTGCCCATCGGCCTATTTCGCGCCCTAGCCTTCCTACTTCGGGTGCGACTTTCGGCCTGGGATGAGTACTGCCTGCGCCACCGCCACTTTGTCTATCCGGCCCTCTCCCCAGCAGCGCTGGGCTTGCCCTGCCGCTTCCCTACCGTAGCCTCTCTTCTCGACGCCTACCTCTAGGCCACCTTTGATAGAGTCACGCAACTCCCCTCTCCCCAGGGGTAAGGGATCCCGACAGGGATCAGCCGGCAGAGGCCACTGCTTCTCTGTGAGCCAAGCCTTGAAGCTGAGCAGCAATGCGCTCCCGGTCGAGCCTCTGGCCGATGAACACCAGGCGGGTCAACCGCGGCTCTTGCGGGCGCCAGGGGCGGTCGTAGTAGGTCTCAAATCGGGATCCCACCCCCTGCAGCACCAGGCGCATCGGCTTGTGGGGCACGGCCACAAACCCCTTTACCCGGTAGAGGCATTCCTCTTGAGCCAGTTGACGCAGTTGGGCAACTAGGGATCCCGGCTCATAGCTGCCCTCCAGGCTGAGGCAGAAAGACTCAAAAGCTTCGTGCTCGTGCTCCTCCTCGAAGTCGTGGTGGCTGGGGCGGCGCTCCAACTGATCCTCCACCGCCGCCTGGAAGCCCAAGAGCACTTCTGGGGCAACCTGGCCCCGCTCACAGGGGAGAACTCGAACCTCAGGGCGCAATTGTTGCCGCAGCCAGCTCTCCACCTGGGTTCGCTCCTTCGGCGTGATCTGATCCACCTTGCTCAGCAGCACCAAATCAGCGCAGCTCAACTGATCCTCAAACAGCTCCTCAATGGGAGTCTCGTGATCCAGGCTCTCATCGGCCTGACGCTGCGCCTCCAGCGCCGCCAGATCCCCCACCAGTTGCCCAGAAGCCAGGGCCTGGCCATCCACCACTGCAATCACCGCATCCACCGTGGCGCCGGTGCGAATGGTGGGCCAGCGGAAAGCCTGCACCAGCGGCTTGGGCAAGGCCAATCCTGAAGTCTCAATCAGGATGCAGTCCAGCTCTGCCCGCCGCCGCAGCAGAGCCTCCATGGTCGGCAAGAACTCCTCCTGCACCGTGCAGCAGAGGCAGCCGTTGGCCAGCTCCAGAATGGGGATGGAGCCCCCTCCCTCGCAGAGTTGGCAATCCCGCAGCAGTTCGCCGTCGATGCCCACTTCGCCAAACTCATTGACCACTACGGCGATGCGGCGGCCCTGGTTGTTGAGCAAAAGGTGACGGATCAAAGTGGTCTTGCCGGATCCCAAAAATCCGGTGATGACCGTAACCGGAACTTTGTGCATCTTGATTTGCGCATTCGGCCTTCCCAGTCTCTACCCGTGCTTCCCTCTCTGTCCATCCCGGCAGGGGGGATCCCCAAAAAAAGGCCCCCTGCCGGGGGCCAAAGGTTGTGATCTCCGAGAGACTTCCGGGCTTATCGGATCGGCTTCATCCGGTAAACCGGCTCGTTCTCGCGGCTGATCCCCTTCTCAAAGCCGGCAGCAGCGGCGCGCGCGCGACCAGCATGCCACAGGTGACCGACGAAGAACAGGAAGCCGAAGATGAAGTTGTGGGCTGCCAGCCAGGTGCGCGGGCTGGTGAAGTTCACCGTGTTGATCTCGGTAGCCACACCCCCCACCGAGTTCAGGGATCCCAGCGGCGCGTGGGTCATGTACTCTACCGCACGGCGGGCCTGCCAGGGTTGGATGTCGTTCTTCAGCTTGTCCAGATCCAAGCCATTGGGGCCCAGCAGCGGCTCTTTCCAAGGGGCCCGCACATCCCAGAAGCGCATCGTCTCACCGCCGAAGATGATCTCGCCCGTGGGAGAGCGCATCAGGTACTTACCCAGACCGGTGGGGCCTTGGGCCTGGCCGATGTTCGCCCCCAGGCGCTGGTCGCGCACGATAAAGGTGAGGGCTTGGGCTTGCGAGGCTTCCGGGCCGGTGGGGCCGTAGAACTCGCTGGGGTAAACGGTGTTGTTGAACCAGATGTAGCAGGTGGCAATAAAGCTCATCAGCGAGACCGCCGCCAAGCTGTAGGAGAGATAGGCCTCTCCCGACCAGATAAGAGCACGGCGGGCCCAGCCAAAAGGCTTGGTGAGGATGTGCCAGATCCCACCGGCAATGCAGATGATGCCGATGTAGATGTGGCCGCCGATCACATCCTCCATGTTGTCCACGCTGATGATCCAGCCGTCGCCGCCAAAGGGAGACTTGAACAGGTAGCCGAAGATGACCGCCGGGTTGAGCGTGGGGTTGGTGATCACCCGCACGTCGCCACCCCCCGGAGCCCAGGTGTCATAGACGCCACCAAACCACATGGCCTTGGCCACCAACAGGAAAGCCCCCAACCCCAACAGGATGAGGTGGATCCCCAAGATGGTGGTCATCTTGTTCTTGTCTTTCCAGTCGTAGCCGAAGAAGGGGAAAGACTGCTCCAGGGTTTCCGGGCCGCGCACGGCGTGATAAATGCCTCCCAGACCCAGCACCGCGCTGGAGACCAGGTGCAGCACACCGATCACAAAGTAGGGGTAGGTATCGATCACCTCGCCGCCTGGGCCAACTCCCCAGCCCAAAGTGGCCACGTGGGGCATCAGGATCAGCCCCTGCTCGTACATGGGCCGATCCGGCGTGAAGTGAGCCACCTCAAACAGCAGCATCGCCCCCGCCCAGAAGACGATCAGGCCGGCGTGGGCTACGTGAGCGCCCAAAAGCCGACCGGAAAGATTGATCAAGCGAGCATTCCCGGCCCACCAGGCGAACCCGCCCTGGGTGCGATCCTGCATCGCTGCGGAACCAAACGTCGTTGAAGTCACTGAGGCCAGCCTCCGAAAACAGTAAAGGTCACAGTACAGCAAAAGATATGAGGTGAAAAGCAAAGGAGCTTAGGAATGGCCGAGCGCCTACCCATCCAATCCAAGACTTGAATAGGCGAACGCTCGGCCTCAGCTCTCACGTAAAGGATCAAGAGAACTCAAGCGTTCGACAGCCAGCGCCAGTTTAGAGCGCGTTGCCGCGGGGCAGGACTTCCTCGGGGAACTCAAAGCGCTCGTGCGGCTGGTCCTGCGGCGCCATCCAGGCCCGAATCCCCTCGT
>NZ_JBSSEF010000038.1:0-27571 GCF_054061455.1 Thermostichus sp. OS-CIW-20 | reverse complement strand
GGTTTTACATACCTAGCCATACCAAGCAGCCATACTGAACATATTGTACATTATTTTCAGTATAGTCCAGCATATCATTGACTAGAGTCATGCTCCCCCTGTCGCCAAGATGGCATCGGCGATCTCTTCCTCTACAGCGGGGAAAAAGCTGCGGGTAGCATCGTAAAAGTCGGCAGCCCGATCAAAACAAACGCTGTGGGATCCTGCCATCGCCGCCCTCTTCCCCAACAGGCAAACCCAGACAGACAGAGTATCAACAGGAGTGAGCAGGGATCGACCGGATCCCTGCCCCCTCAAGCCCAAAATTTGCTCTCTTCAAGACTCCGGCGCCAGGCGGGCATAGAACAAGCCCTGGACACGGACGGTGCGGGGTTCCAGTGCCCCTTGCTCGGTGCTGGACTGCTGAATGCTAACGAAGGAGCCGCCCATCTCTCCCGTGCTGGGATCCACGCGGGCAATGCGCAGCGACAGTTTCCCCCGCGAAACCTCGTCCACCTTGCGGTTGGTGGCGAAGTCGTCCTTGGCCGCCTGTAGCCCTACGGCTGTGTCGTAGCCGGTGTTAGAGCCGCGCCCGCGCGCGTCGAGGAAGGTGCTGGTGTGGTAGCCGGGCACCAAGAACTCCCCTTCAAAGTCGGTCGAGGGGTCAATGGCGGAGCCCTGAGCTGTGGCCACCAAATCTTTCACGCTAAACAAAAATGGCACCAGCTCGCGGCGGGGCAACTGACCGGTGGTCGGCTGAAAGGTGATCCCGTCCACCACTTTGAGCTCCAACCCGCCGTCTTTGGGGGTGACCTCAGCCTTAATCGGCCCCAGCGTGGCTGCCGAGATCATGATGTTTTTGGCCTTGATAAACTCTTTTTCCCCGTTCCGTTTCTCTTCTTCCACCTCAATTTGCACCGGCTGGAAGCAGACGTCTGTCAACTTTAGGGATCCCCCCTTGGGCACCTCGATGCGGCCGCGGGCATCGTCCGAGACGGAAGGGCATATGGCCGCCTTGCCGGTGTTGCGGATCTGGTCGTAGGTTAAGGGGGCCTTGGCCGCCTCCGCCGGCAGGGCGAAGACGCTCAAACAGAGCGCCAACAGGATGGCGAGTAGTGGACGGTACCGCATAATCAACCTCGAAAAACCTGTTTTAATCTCAATGCTGCTGGGGAAAATAAGCCCGAATGCCCCTATTGTACGCAATAGTGATCCCCTCTTTGGCCGGGCTTGCAGAAGTTTCCTGGCCAGGCAGAGCTGTCGGGTAGCTGCGTTTTCCTACTTCTTGGATTGCCGACCCCTGCCCTTCTACAAAGACCTCGCGGCCCCCTCAAAGCGGGCCACTCGCCACCAGGGATCCCAGCCAGCGCTCCCGAATCTGGTTCACCAGCTCGCCGATGGGCTGTTGGTTGACGCGGTAGCTGGTGGGATGGGCGATCAAGCGGGCGGTGCTCTCGAAAAGGCAGTCCCGTTCCACCAGGCCGTTTTCCCTCAGGGTACGTCCGGTGGCCACCAAGTCCACAATCGCATCGGCCATGCCGGTGATGGGAGCCAGTTCCACTGAGCCGTAGAGGGAGATAATTTCCACCGGCAAATCCAACCGGTCAAAATACTCGCGGGCGCAGCCGACAAACTTGGAAGCCACGCGGGCATGGGGAGGCAACTGGGCCGCCGAGGTGTAGGGACTTTCTTGGCGAAGAGCCACCGACATGCGACAGTGGCCGAACTTCAGATCCAGCAGGTGGGCCACTCGCACCTCGCTGCCGGCATAGCGCTCCCGCAAGACGTCGTAGCCGACGATGCCCAGTTGGGCCTGGCCGTACTCCACATACACCGGCACGTCGTGGTTGCGCACCAGCAGCGCCTCGTAGCGTTGCCCGTTGAGCTGGGTGGGCGATTCAATCCGCAGCAGGCGGTTGCCGGGATCCAAAAAGCGACTGAAATCGATCCCCACCTGTTGCAAGCAGCGGATAGCGTCGGCCAGCAAGGCTCCCTTGGCCAGGGCAATGGTGATCGGCTGGCCGGCGGAACGGCAACCTGGGGTATCGGGATGCGGGGCGGGGCTGAGGCCGAAAGCCATCGACATAGAAGGATGTCCGGGATCCCTGCTCTTGCCAGGGCTAGATAGAGAGTAAAGCCTTGACAGCGGCAGAGCAGTTGCGGGCGTTGCTTCCCCTCGATTGTAGAGGATCGGCCTCTTGGCGGCGATTCCCCCCTCTATCCCCCCGTACACGGGGGGACTGGGGGGCCAGCCCAGAGCGAAAACCCTCTTCTGTTATCCAGACTGCCGATCCTGGGATGATAAAGTCAGGAGACGATAGACCCGGAAGAGAGAGGACGGCATGAAAGCCATGATCCTGGCAGCCGGCAAAGGGACGCGGGTACGGCCCATCACCTACATGATGCCCAAGCCGATGATCCCGATTTTGCACAAGCCGGTCATGGAGTTCTTGGTGGAGCTGCTGCGGGAACATGGGTTCGACCAAATCATGATCAACACCAGCCACCTCGCTCACCAGATCGAAGACTACTTTCGCGATGGCCAGCAGTGGGGAGTACACATCGGCTTTTCCTTCGAGGGCCACTTCGAGAACGGCCAGCCGGTGGCCGAACCCCTGGGATCCGCCGGTGGCATGCGCAAGATCCAGGATTTTTCCGGTTTTTTCGACAGCACCTTCGTGGTGCTCTGCGGCGATGCCCTGATCGACCTCAACCTGACCCAGGTGGTCAACTTTCACAAATCTAAGGGGGCATTGGCCACGGTGGTGTTGCGAGAGGTGGATCCCAGCCAAGTCTCCAGCTATGGCGTGGTGGTAACCGATGCGACGGGCCGGGTCACCGCCTTCCAAGAAAAACCCAGGCAGGAAGAGGCCCTCAGCAACACCATCAACACCGGCATCTACGTGTTCGAGCCAGAAGTCCTGGACTACATCCCCCCCGGCTGCCCCTATGACATCGGCAGCGATCTCTTCCCCGCCTTGGTGAAAGCCGGCGCCCCCTTCTACGGCCTCAAGGCCGACTTCCAGTGGGTGGACATTGGCCGTACCCCTGACTACTGGCTGGCGGTACAGAAGGTGCTGCGCGGCGAGATCAAGGGGGTCAAGGTGCCCGGGATCCAGATTCGGCCCGGCGTCTGGACGGGGATCAACATCCGCGCCAACTGGGATCGCATCCATATCGAGCCGCCGGTCTACATTGGGGCCAGCACTTACCTGGCAGACGGGGTGAAGCTCATCGGCCCCACAGCCATTGGCTACGGCTGTGTGTTGAACGAAGGGTGTACGCTGGATGGCAGCCTCATCTTCAACTACACCCAAATCGCTGCAGGAGTTACCCTGCGCCACCAGATGGTGATGGGTCGCTACTGTATTTCCTCCGATGGCAATGCCATCGACACGGAAGAGTCCAACCTCACCTGGTTGATCGGAGATGCTCGCAGCCATGCCAACGGCAAATCCCAATAGCACCCTCTATCTCTACGGGATCGTCGCTGCCCCCGGCCCGCGCCACCTGAATGTGGTGGGGCTGGACAAGCAGCCGGTGGGGATTCACGTGCTGGGATCTTTGGCCTTTCTCTATTCCCAGGCTCGCCAGGAGCGCTACTTGGCCAGCCGGGCCAATCTGCTGGCCCACGAAGCTGTCCTAGAAACCGTGATGAGCGAGGGATACCGCGCCCTGCTGCCGCTGCAATTTGGCCTGGTGGTGAGCGGCTGGGATCAGGTAGAGCAGGATTTGATCAAACCGCACCTGGCCGATCTGCTGGCCCTGCTGCAGCGCCTGGAGGGCAAACGGGAGGTGGGGGTAAAAGTCTTCTGGGATCCCCAGCAAGAGCTCCAATTGGGGCTAGAGGAAAACCCGGCCCTGAAAGCCCGGCGGGACGAGATGGCTGGCACCCCCTTGGGGCTAGATGCAGTAGTGGAAATTGGGCAGGCTCTGGAGCAAATGCTGGAGCAACGGCGCCAACACATTGCCCAAACCTTCACAGCCGCCCTCGGCTCTCTGGCCAGCGATCGCGTCGAGGGAGAGCTGCTTACGGAAAACATGGCCTACAACAGCTCGTTTCTCATCAACTGGGAAGATGAGCCGGCTTTTGCCCAAAAAGTGGAGGAGCTGGATCGAGCCTTTCAGGGACGGCTGCGCATTCGCTACAACAATTTCACCGCTCCCTACAATTTCGCCAAGCTTTGACCGGCCTGTACTCCCCCCCCCTATATCCCCCCGTCTACGGAGGGACTGGGGGGCCAGCCGCTTGGGACAGGCAGCGCGGATGTGGGACTCGCTCAGGTCGGGCATGAGGGCCAGGGCCCGTTGGGGATCGATTTGCGCTTCGCACACCGCCTCCAGCACCTGCTCGGCCAGAAGGGAAAGGGGCATATCGGCGGTTTGCTCAGGATCGGTATCCTCTCTAATTTGTCGAACTCCCACCGGCGGGGGAGGCAACACCGGCGGCGCCGCCTGCGGGGGCAAGGTGGTGGAGGTACCCACCTCCAACTGCGCTTCGGCCAGGGCCACACCGCGCCCTGCCACCAACAGGGATCCCAGCAACAGCGTCCCCCCCAACCTGCCTATTCCCTTGCTGAGCGGAGCACGCTTCCCCAGACCTTCTCCAAGGCTACCGCTAGCCAACCTTTTGCCCAGCGCTTCGCCGCTCATCTTACCCCTCCAAGACCACCCCTTTGTTCAAGATATCCAACAAACCTTGGATTTGCAGTAGGCTATCGTTGGCTCCCAAACCGTTTGCAGCCCCCCCTATGGCTCGTCTATCGCAAGAGCTGGCCCGATTTGCCTGCCTTCCCGCCCATCCAGAGCAGCCCGAGCCTTACCCAGAGGGATCCCCACCCATCCGCCTTGAAGAGATTCTCAAACTGGCGGGCGAGCGCAGCTTTGGCTTGTTTTTGGCGGTGCTCTCCTTCCCTTCTGCTCTGCCTCTGCCAGCTCCTGGCTATTCCACTCCCTTTGGCGTGGTTATTCTGCTGCTGGCCCTACAAATGCTGGCGGGGCGAACCACCCCCTGGCTGCCGCCATGGGTGCTGCAGACATCCATTGAACGGAAGCAATTTCAAAAGTGGGTGCAGGCCGGGATCCCGTGGTTGCAGCGCATTGAAAAAGTTGCCTGCCCCCGTTGGCAACCAGTCTGCACCAGCCGCCTGGGCCAGGTCTGGCTGAGCACCTTGATCAGCTTGATGGGTATTTCCATGATCATTCCCGTGCCCGGCACCAACACCCTGCCGGCGATGGGGGTCTTCGTCACCGCCTTTGGCCTCCTCGAAGAGGACGGGATCCTGTGCAGCTTGGGATCCCTGATCTGTGTGGCGGCGGGGCTGCTGACCACTTCCATTTTGGTGGGCCTGTGGCTGGGGGGAACGACTCTGTTGGATTGGCTGAGAAGATAGCCTTTTGCCCTCACTCCCAACCCCGGCCCCCCCTATATCCCCCCGTGTACGGGGGGATACGGAGTTGGGGATCGAGGCAACGCCCAGCTTCACCGATGGAAAGACGGTGACGAAGTTGTATCGCCTGTGTCTTGTTGCAACGGACACCCCCGCGCCGCTAGCGGGATTGAGGGACCAGCGCCAGATCCTGGGTGAGGCGCAGCTCGATCACCTGGTTGGGATCCAAAACTACCACCTGTGGCGCCGTGACGTTGCCGATCACCGCTCCGGCCACCCCAGCCCCCAGCACTTCTTCTGTGGCAATGGCATTGTCGCCGGTCACCAAGCCGAGAATGGCGCCCGCTGCCGCGCCGATGGCCGCATCTTGGATGATTTTGCCCGTGGTGGTGTAGCGAGGATCCTTAACATCGTGGATCACATCCGATTGGGCAGCCAAGGGGAACAGTTGGTTGTTGGCGATGATGCTTTCTGCCACAAAGCGCGTGCCCCCCGGTGCCGGCTCAAAGCGGCCATCCACCCGCGAGCCGAAAGGCACCAGGATGTCCCCCTGGGCGTTGCGAATCGGGGTGCGGACGATCAAGGACAGGGGGCGAGTTTCGTTGGGGGCGATGAAGAGGCGCTCGTTGAAGGGGGTGGTGGTCTGCATCAGGGTGCCCGCCGCCAGCGTGGAAAGGCGCAGGTCAAAGCCCGCCGGGGGGGTGGAAACCCAACTGCTCGGGTTCTGGGCCACCAGGGATCCCCGATTGAGCAGGGCCTGGTGGGTAAAAGCGGCCACCTCGGCACGGGTGGCAGGGCGGTTCGGCTCCAAAAGCATAGGATCCGGGTAATTGACAATCAGGCCGGCACGGTTGGCGGCTGCAAGTTGTGCCAGGGCCCAGTTGGGAATGGCTGCCGCGTCGCGGTAGCGGCTGAACAGCTCGCTCGGCTGAGCCGCGGGGATGGCACTCGTGTTGCCAAGGGCGTTAGTCAGGATCACCAGCGCCTCGGTGCGAGTAACGGGCTGTTCGGGTCGGAAGGTGCCGTCTGGGAAGCCGGCCACCAAGTTGTTGGCTGCCGCCGTGGAGATAGCATTGGCCGCCCAGTGGCTGGGAGGCACATCCCGAAAGCCGATGAAGGTACCAGAGGTGTTGCGAAGGCGAAAGGCAGTGGTGACAAGGGTGGCAAACTGAGCGCGGGTCACCGGCTCGTTGGGACGGAAGGTGCCATCCGGGAAGCCGTTCAACACCCCTTGAGAGGAGAGGGTCTCGATATAGGCTTGCGCCCAGTGGCCAAAGGTGTCGCGAAAAGGAGCGGCCATGGCCACCTGGCAGTGGATGCCCAGTGCGGCTCCCGATAGGAGTAGGCCGGCTGTGCGTGGGGTCAACAGAGAGGGAAACATCGTGCATTCACCAAGTTGTCGTAGCGCCCATTGCTGGGTCAATAGCTACTCTTATTCTGGCTATTTCCTCAGTGGCGGCAATAGCTAAAACCCTTGCTGTGTCCTAATTTGAGCATTTCCAACCTAAGATTTGCATAGAAACGCAATAGCGGAGGATTGGTAAGGAAATCTCTTCATCTCTGTTGCGCCAGCATCGCGTATAGACAACACCCCAGCCTCAGTTGCTGTTCACGGCATTGCCACTCTGTACAAGTTTGAAACAGCCCCCCAGGGCTCCGCAGTGCCAGGGAGTTGATGCTGGCAGGACATAGGATCCAGCCCCCCTCCCAGAAGGAGAGGGAAGCTGAGCATCAGGGATAAGGGGTGCTGTTTCCACAGCCGGTGGCTACGAAAGGTCCCCTGCTGCTGGCGGGATTGGGGGATCGGCGCCAAGTCTTGGGTGAGGCCCAGCCCAGGGATCCGGAAGGCTCGCCCAGGAGCGCCTTGGCAGTCGGTATGGGTTAAATGACCTTGCCCTCGGACGTGATTCTCCCCTTCAGTTTGCCGGCCCGCTCTTCAGCTTCCTCGGTAATGAGGGCCAGTTGCTCTAACACCTCGCCGGGGTATTTTTCCAACACCCGCAGAGAGAGCGCTACCCGCCCTTTGGCCTCATCCACATCGATGACCACGGCCTTGAGCGGCTGACCGGGCTGGAACAAGTCGGATAAGGAGGCGACAAAGCTTTGGCTGACCTGCTTGATGGGCAACAGCCCGCTGCCCCCCTCCTCCAGCTCCACGAAAACGCCGAAGGGCTTGAGGGCGCTGACCTTGCCCCGCACCACCTGACCGGTGGTGTAGATTCCCAGGCTCTCAGCTTGTCGCGCTACTCGCTGGGAGAGCACCAGCTTGTTGGCAGCGGGGTTGACCTCCAACAAACTGGCGGTCAGCGATTGGCCCACCAGCTCTTCTAGATTTTCCCGTTGGTTGAGATGCGAGCGAGGAATAAAGCCCCGCAGCCCCTGCACGTCCACCAGAACCCCGCCCTTGTTGGTGCCGATCACCAGGGCAGTTACCGTCTGGCCGTTGGTCTGTTTTTCGGCCAGCTCCTCCCAAAGTCGCTTCAGCCGCAGCCGCCGCGCCGAGAGTACGATTTGCCCTTCCGAGTCCTCTCGCAAGATGAGAAAATCGGCTTCGCTTTTGAGGGGAAAAAGCTCGCTCAAATCCTCTCCTGAGCGGATCCCGGCTTCTTTCAGGGGCAAAAAGGCCGGCGACTTGCCGCCGATATCCACCAGCGCCCCATCGTTCTGGTGCTGGAAGATGCGGCCTCGCACCACCTGTCCCGGTCGAAAGTCAAGGCTTTGCGCCTCCAGAGCCTTGGCAAAATCTTCCGAAGAAAACGTATCGGCAGCCTGAGAGCGAGGGGAGCGAAAGGTCATGGAATGCAAAGGAAGCAATTCAAGAGGCAATGGGTTTCAGGATAACCCAAAACTTGACAGGGATCCCAGCCCCTCTCGTCCGCCTCGGCGGGAAGAGGTACTCACCCTCTTGAGAGGAGGCCAAGCCCAGGGCATCGACACCGGCAGCTTCCTCTAGATGTAGTACATCAACCTGGCCTGTTGCTGTTGCGCCTGCCGGTCGCAGAGGTCTTGCAAGGTCGTTTTTTGGAGAATGCCCACCGCTGCCGCCTGGGCATCTTGCCAAGCCTGCCAGAGCACCTGGCGCTCCGGCGAGAGATCGCCGCTGGGCAAGTCGCGGGGGCGGGTGAGATCTTCTCCCTCGATGGCCTGAATGATGTCCAATAGGGAGATCTGCCAGGGCGGTCGAGCCAGAGAGTAACCTCCTTTGGCGCCCCGCTGGCTGCGTACCAGGCCCTGCCTGCGCAGCGTGGCCAGCAACTGCTCCAGATAGCGGTCGGGAATCGACTGGTGGGCTGCGATCTCCTTAATCTGCAATACCCGGCCGTCATGGTAGTGCTGGGCCAACTCCAGAAGGGCCAGGAGAGCGTACTCACTTTTACAAGACAGTTCCAAAATACCCATCCTTCCTGCAAGGATCAGGTCTATGATACTCCGGTTTTCCACCGGGGTTTTGTGGGATCCCCTTTGGGTTGCCGGTGGGTTGGGCCTGTATGGTGGAATAGGCCCCTTTGGGAGTGGTTTATGGCAAGTGTTGGCACCCTGTCCGGTTCAGCGCGGATCCCGGCGGAGCGATTGCAAACTTTGCGGCAGCAGATCGGCAAGCTGATCGCCAACGTCGAGTCGGTGTTTCAAGGCAAGCCACGGGTGGTGCAGGCCGTGGTGACGGCCCTGGTGGCGGAAGGCCATGTCCTCCTGGAGGACGTGCCGGGAGTAGGCAAAACCACGTTGGCGCGGGCCATTGCCCGCAGCTTGGGGGCCAAGTTTCAGCGAATTCAATTTACCAGCGACCTCTTGCCGACTGACATTCTTGGCCTCACCCTTTTCAACAAAGAGAAAGGGGAGTTTGAATTTCGCCCAGGCCCCATTTTTGCCCATGTCATCCTGGCCGACGAGATCAATCGCACCTCTCCCCGCACCCAGAGTGCCCTGCTAGAGGCAATGGCGGAAAAGCAGGTTTCGCTGGACAACCGCACCTACCCGCTGCCCAGTCCCTTTATGGTGTTGGCCACCCAAAACCCCTTGGAGTATCACGGCACCTATCCCCTCCCGGAAAGCCAGTTGGATCGGTTTCTGGTGCGGCTGTCCATCGGCTACCCCAGCCCTGAGGTGGAGCGGGCTTTGCTGCTGCAGCGACAGCAGGCAGAGCCGGTGGAGGCTCTCCAGCCGGTGCTTTCCCTGGCGGAGCTGCGGGAGATCCAGGCGGCGGTGGATCAGGTGTACCTGGATGGATCCCTGGCCGACTATCTGCTGCAGGTGGTGCAGGCGACGCGTGCCTCCAGGCTGTTGCGGGCCGGCGTGTCCACCCGCGGGGCGTTGGCCTTGGCAAGGGCAGCACGGGCGCAGGCGTTGGTGAGAGGGCGGAGCTTTTGCCTACCGGAAGATCTGCAAGCTTTGTTTGTGCCGGTGCTGGCCCATCGCATTTCTTTGGCCGGATCTGGGGACATGACGAGCAACCGACGGCAGGAGGCAGAGGCCGTCATCCGCGACATCGTGGCAACGGTTGAGCCGCCAGTTTGAGGAGGGATCCCTTAGGCGATAATAGGAGCCAGCGGTCTTGGGCAGAACTGCGGATGTCGGATCCCAATCAAGAAATTAAAGACCTCATCCTGGCTTTGGACAAAAAGCTGGAGGGAATCGACCGCAAGTTGGAAATCCAGGTGACGGAGATCAAAAGCGAGATCCGGCTGGTCAAAACCGACCTGGAAGCCAAGATCGACCTCACTCGCAACGACCTAGAGAGCAAGATCCAAGGCGCTCGCAACGAGCTGGAAGCCAAGATCGACCTCACTCGCAACGAGCTGGAAGCCAAGATCGACCTCAGCCGTAGCAGCCTGGAAGTGAAAATCGCGGAGCTAAGCGGCAAAATGGATGGCTACAGCAAGCGGCTTGACCAACAGGAGTTCATCAGCCGCGGCGCGATCGTGGCCCTAGTCGTTGGGGTGGCCTCAGGGTTTATCAAGTATCTTTTCTTCAGCAATTGATTGGAGTTTGACCTGAGTTGCCTTGGGTTCCTCCCCAAAACCTGCAAGCGGCGGCGGGTCAGCACTCCTGGAATTGGTCGAGGGCACGACACAGCTCCGGGACAACTTCTGCTGGCCAGAAACCCTCACCCCGCCGGCCCTGGTGCAACTGGAGATAGAGGCCCCAAGCAGTGGCGCTGCCACTGGCAACCAACGTGAGGGCAGGAAAGGTCTGCTCCAGCGTAATGCTCTCCTCGGCCATCAGTTGGGAGGCGACAGCTTCCATACCCTGCTGCAGACGATACACCCCCTGCACAAATGCTTGCCATTCTTCTAGGGTTAGCTCCAACGCCCAAGTCTCTCCTCCCACCAGGGCCACAAAAGGGGAGCGCCCAGGATCCCAGCCCAACCGCCAGCCGGATCCCTTGCGTAGAGCAGGAGGAGGCAGGTTCGAGAATCCACCGTCGTTTCCGGTAAAAAGCAGGGAGGTAGAGGGGAGAGGAGCATCCATCGCTGCGGCTAGGCCAGAAAAGATGCGGGTACAATCGACAGGGTGTGTTGTCAGGATAAAGCGGCCATGGCCAGTTGTCAGTCTCCTACTGCCCAACCTCGCCGGTTTTTAAGGACTCCGCTCCGCTGGCGCAAACAGAGCAGCCTCATTTCCGGCTTGGGCCTGTTGCTGACAGCCTTGGTGCTCCGTGCCGCTGACGCGACCGGGGTTCGCAAAGAGGCCGAAGATCCTGTCTTGCCAGCGCAATTGTCTGCAGCGGCCACCCCCGAAAACCCGATCCTGCACGTGGGCATTGTGCAACGCTTTGGCCGTTCTGAGCAAGATCAGGTGGAGCTGGCAGCGCCGCTGGGGTCTTTCCTCACCCTGGAATTTGCCCAGGCAGACGGCAGCACCCAGAGGCAGCGGCTCCCACAAGTTACGGTTGGGATCGTCAACCGCGCCCTGGCCAGCCCGGAAACGGTGTACCGCCTCATCCTCAGCAGCCACAAAAGCTTCGAGAGCGCCGAGGCCAGCGCCAACTCCTGGGAATCTCTGGGCATCCGCACCGAGATCGCCCAACCGCAGGAATGGCAGGTGTGGGCCAGCCGCGCCTACACTCCCCAACAACTGATCCAGATTCAGCAGTATGCCCAGAAAGAAGGGATCCCTCAGGTGCGGCTGGAGGTGCAGGAGCGGCGCGAACGGGCGGAGCTGAGCTGGGTACATGAGCATTTTCGCTACCATCGCACCCGCCTGAGGGTAACCTCCGATGCCGGCTATCTGCGGGTGAACGACCGCTACTATGCCGGATCCATTACCATTCAGCCCAATGCCTACGGCAGCTATACGGTGGTCAACGCCGTGCCCCTGGAAACCTATTTACGGGGGGTGGTGCCCCATGAGGTGGGGCCAGGGGCCCCCTTTGCCGCCATGGCCGCCCAGGCAATTTTGGCGCGCACCTACGCCCTCAAGAACCTGCACCGCTTTCAGATCGACGACTACCACCTCTGTGCCAATACCCACTGCCAGGTTTACAAGGGGCTGAGCGGCACCCATCCGCGAGCCGACGAAGCGATTCGCCAGACCAGCGGCCTGGTGCTCACCTACAAGGGCGAGCTGGTGGATGCCGTTTATTCTTCCACCAACGGCGGCATCTCGGCAGGCTTTGAAGAGGTTTGGGACGGAGAGCCGCGCCCCTACCTGCGCCCGCAGGTGGATATCGCCCACCAGCCCGATCAGCCCTTCGATTTGCGGCAGGAGAGCGACTTCAAGGCCTTTCTGGCCCGGCGGGAGGGTTTCAACGAAGCAGGGGTATCGCGCCTCTTCCGCTGGGAGTTTTCTCAGTCGCTGGAGGAGCTAAACGCCCAACTGCGGGCCGCTCAAGAGTACCTCGGGATCCCTCTCCCCGAGTGGATGACCATCCAGGGGCTGCACGTCCTGGAGCGCTCGGTCAGTGGTCGGGTGCAGGCGCTGCACGTGGACTTGCAGACGCCCCAAGGGCTCCACTCGATTCTTTTGCGCAAGGATCAGGTGCGCCTGGCTTTTCCCCGCCTGTACAGCACTCTGTTTCGCGTGGAACCCCTGAAACAGAGCGGGCGGCTGACAGGCTACCGCTTTATCGGCGGCGGCTTTGGCCACGGGGTGGGGCTGAGCCAGTACGGCGCCTACACCCTGGCGCGGCGGGGGTTGAACGCGGCGCAAATCCTCGCCTTTTACTACCCCGGCACCACCCTGGCCGAGCTGGGATCCCTCTCCCTGCAGTTGCCTGAGGTTTCCCTGGCCTTTGACAGTAGCCAGGCGCAGTCCTGGTCCGGCTACCAGAGATAGGGGGCACGATGGAAGAAGAGCGACAGGAACGCGGCCATCCCCCTCTTCGGGATCCCGCTCCAGAGGAAGGGTGGCAGGAAGGGGCGGCCCAAGCGCCGCCAGAGCTGGCCCCCCCCTACATCCCCCCGTACACGAGGGGACAAGAGGGTGGCCGGGGGGAGGCGGGGCTGTCGGGGATCCCGGTCGCCCCACCGGGGTTTAAGTCGGGATTTGCGGCGCTCATCGGGCGGCCCAATGTGGGCAAGTCCACCTTGATGAACGCTCTGGTGGGCCAGAAGATCGCCATCACTTCTCCCGTGGCCCAGACCACCCGCAACCGCCTGCGCGGGATCCTCTCCCTCCCCCAAGCCCAGATCATCTGGGTGGATACTCCTGGCATCCACAAGCCCCACCACCGCCTGGGGGAGATCTTGGTACACAACGCCCAGGCTGCCATTGGGAGCGTGGATGTCGTCCTCTTCGTGGTGGATGGCTCGGTGCCGGCAGGGCGGGGGGATGCTTTTATCGCCGAGCGGATCCCCAGCGCGACCCCCTGCATCCTCGTCTGCAACAAAGCCGATCTGCTGCCCAAAGAGTCTGCCGCGCGCCAGGCCCACCAAGAGAGCTACCAAGCCCTGCGCCCCGGTGCCCCCGTCGTCTGGGTGTCGGCGTTGGATCCCGGCAGCTTGGCGCCCCTCATCCAGGCCACCGTCGACCTGCTGCCCCCTGGGCCCTACTACTATCCCCCGGATCTGGTGACGGATCAGCCGGAGCGGTTTATCATGGCGGAGTTGATCCGCGAGCAAGTTCTCTTGCACACCCGCGAGGAGGTGCCCCACTCGGTGGCCGTCACCATCGACCAGGTGGAAGAAACCCCCACCGTCACCCGCGTCCTGGCCACCCTCTACGTGGAGCGGGACTCGCAAAAAGGGATCCTCATCGGCAAAGGGGGGGAAAGGCTCAAGCAAATTGGCCAGGCCGCCCGCCTCCAGATTCAAAAGCTCATTGCCGGCAAGGTGTACCTGGAGCTGTTCGTCAAGGTGCGGCCCCACTGGCGGCGCTCCGAGCACCTGCTGCGCGACTTCGGCTACCGCGTTGAAACGTGAAGGGGTTTTGTGGCTGAGGTTGAGCTATCTGGTGGTATTGATGGGGATGCTGCACGTTGAGGTTAACGGCAATGCTGCGACTGTATGGGATCCCGACCTCCGGGAATTGCTACAAAGTAGAGCTGCTTCTCAAACAGTTGGGGATCCCTTACGAGACGGTTGAGGTCAACTCCAGGGTCGGAGAAAATCGCCGCCCCGAGTACCTGGCCAAGAACCCCCTGGGGCAGATCCCGGCTTTGGAGCTGGAAGACGGCACCGTCTTGGCCGAGTCAGCCGCAATCTTGGTTTACCTAGCAGAGGACACTCCCCTCTATGGCCAGACGCGGCTGGAGCGGGCCGAGATCTTGAAATGGCTCCTTTTTGAACAAACCCGCATTGCCCGCTACATTGCCACCACCCGCTTTTGGGTGCGAGCCGGCCAGGCCGAGGCCAATGCCGAGCTAATTGCCCAGAACCTGAAACTCGGTACCGAGGCTCTGGAGATCATGGAAAGCCACCTACGGGAGAAGGAGTTCTTCGTGGGCAACCGCTACACCATCGCCGATCTGGCCCTGTTTACCTATACCCATGTGGCCGAGCAGGGCGGGTTTGACCTCAAGCCCTTCCCCAACATCCGCGCCTGGTGTGAGCGGGTCAAGGCCACCGACCGCTTCTTTCCTCTCCCCGGCGCCTAGAATTTCCCAGTGGTGCCTTTGCAGCCGACCGAGTCGGATCTCGCTTCCAATCCTAGCGGAGGATTTCTCACTCCCAGCCCCTCTCCCTGAGGGAGAGGAAAACTGGAAATTGTTGCCACGAAGGGCTCCAGCGGCTTTGGGCCACCCCCCTCGGAAAATAGGAGCTGCCAGGAGCTTGTCGGGCCCTAGCGCCCCTTGAGCTCCCGCTGGATCTCCCGCCGCGTCTCCCGTTCCTTAATTGCTTGTCGCTTGTCGTGGAGCTTTTTGCCGCGGGCCACGCCCAGGTGAGCCTTGATCCAGCCGCGGTTGAGCACCAGCCGCAGGGGAACCACAGTCAGGCCTTTTTGCTCCACCAGGCCCCGCAGCCGGTCGATCTCGCGGCGGTGCAACAACAGCTTGCGGCGGCGGGTCGGGTCGTGGTTAAACACCTTGCTGGCAGTTCCGTGGGGGGCAACATGCAAGTTGTGCAGCCAGGCCTCGCCATCGCGAAAGAGGGCAAAAGCGTCTTGCAAGTTGGCTTTGCCCGCTCGGATGGACTTTACCTCTGTGCCGGTCAGTTGGATCCCGGCTTCGTAGGTCTCCAAGATCTCGTACTCGAAGCGGGCGCGGCGATTCTCCACCAGGGTTTTGACGTTGGGATCCACAGCCATACGCTTTCAGAAGAGAGCTTCGTCCACCAGAGGGCCTAACGAGAGGCCAGGGAACCCTCCAATTTTTGCACTGCCCGTCCCACCAGGCGCTCGGATTTGCTGCGCCAGCGAAAGCGAATGGGGGTACCGGTGAAGTCGAGGTTTTGCCGGAAGTGCTTTTCCAGGTAGCGGCGGTAGTTCTCTTTGAACAGATCGGGATCGTTGACAAACAGGAGAAAGGTGGGAGGCCGCTCCGCCACCTGGGTGCCGTAGTAGATTTTGCCCTGCTTGCCCTGGCGGTTGGCGGGGGGTGACTGCCAGGCGAGGGCATCCTGGAGAACTTCATTGACCACGGAGGTGGCGATGCGCTTGCGATGGGCGGCTACCGCTGTGTTGACCTCGGCAAAGATCTTGTGGGTGCGCTGCCCCGTGAGGGCGCTGACAAACAACAGGGGTGCCCAGTCAATGAAATAAAGCCGCTCGCGGATCTCGCGGGTGTACTCGTTAATGGTGTGAGTATCTTTGTTTTCCACCGCGTCCCACTTGTTGACAACGATGATGCAGGCGCGGCCTTCTTCTTCGATGCGGCCAGCCAACCGCTGATCCTGCTCGGTTACCCCCTCCAGGGCGTCAATGACCAGCAGCACCACGTCCGAGCGCTGGATGGCTTTGAAGGCGCGGTTAATGCTGAAAAACTCCACCCCATATTCCACCCGGCTTTTTCTGCGGATCCCAGCCGTGTCGATGAGACGATAGCTCTGCCCCTCCCACTCCACCAGGGTGTCAACGGCATCGCGGGTGGTGCCAGCAATGGGGCTGACAATGGCCCGCTCGGATCCCACTAGGCGGTTGAGCAGGCTGGACTTGCCCACATTGGGCCGGCCAACAATGGCTACGGCAATGGGCTCTGCTTCAGTTGCGGCTTCCTCCCCTTCCGGCAGATGGGGCAGCACTGCCTCCAGCACCTCTGCCACGCCATTGCCGTGGAGGGCAGAGCAGGGGATCGGCTCGCCCAGCCCCAGCTTCCAGAAGACTGCCGCCTGGGCCAGGCCCAGTTGCCCTGACTCGCACTTGTTGACGGCCACCACCACTGGCAGGGGTTGTTTGCGCAGCCAATCGGCCAATTCTTTGTCAGCAGGGGTCAGCCCCTCGCGGCCATCCACCACAAAGATTACAGCGTGGGCCTCGGCCATCGCCGCCATGGCCTGCTGACGGATGTGGGGCAAAAACTCGCTGTCGTCGCCGAAGACCAGGCCGCCGGTATCCACCACCCGCAGGCGGCGCCCGTTCCACTCCACCTCTTGGTAGAGGCGATCCCGCGTGATGCCCGGCTCGTCGTGGACAATGGCCGAGCGCACCCCCGCCAGGCGGTTGACGAGGCTGGATTTGCCCACGTTGGGGCGACCCACAACAGCTACAAGGGGTAAAGCCACTGCTCCGCTTGCCAAAAAGCCGAACCCAGACTTCTATCCTAGCCTTTGGGATCCCAGATGCCCAAACCCGCTGATCTCAATCATTGCCCTGAAGGCAGCTCTGGCGGTAAGTTAGGTAGCTAACCTCCCATCAGACACCGGCTGCACTCGTTTCCCCTCCTTGCTATGAACCGTGCCCTCGCCCCTGCCCAGCGGCTGAACAAACTGCCTGCCTATGTCTTTGCCCGCTTGGATGAGCTGAAGGCCCGCGCCCGCCAGCAGGGGTTGGATTTGATCGATCTGGGCATGGGCAACCCCGATGGCCCCACCCCCCAGCCGGTGGTGGAGGCGGCCCAGGCCGCCATTGCCGATCCCGCTCACCACGGCTACCCACCCTTCGAGGGCACGGCTAGCTTTCGCCAGGCAATTGCCGAGTGGTATTGGCGCCGCTACGGGGTGGAGCTGGATCCCAATGGCGAGGTGCTGCCTCTATTGGGATCCAAAGAGGGCCTGACCCACCTGGCCCTGGCCTACGTGGATCCAGGGGATCTGGTGCTGGTGCCTAGCCCTGCCTACCCGCCCCATTTTCGCGGTCCCCTGATTGCCGGCGGGCAGATCTACCCACTGCTGCTGCGCCCGGAGAAAGGATGGCTCATCGACCTGCAAGAGATCCCGCCGGAGGTGGCCAAGCAGGCGCGGCTGCTCTACTTCAACTACCCCAACAACCCGACAACAGCGGTGGCGACCCGCTCCTTTTTTGAAGCAGTGGTGGCGTTTGCTTGCCGCTACGACCTCCTCCTGGTGCACGACCTGTGCTATGCCGAGCTGGCCTTTGACGGCTACCGGCCCACCAGCCTGCTGCAGATCCCTGGCGCCAAGGACTTGGCCGTGGAGTTCCACACCCTCTCCAAAACCTACAACATGGCCGGTTGGCGGGTAGGCTTTGTGGTGGGCAACCGCCAGATTATCCAGAGCCTGCGCACCCTGAAAACCAACCTCGACTACGGCATTTTTGGCGCCCTGCAAAAGGCGGCCGAGACCGCTTTGGCCTTGCCAGATAGCTACCTACAGCAGGTGCAGGAGCGCTACCGCCGCCGACGCGACTACCTCATTGCCCGCCTGGCCGAGTTGGGCTGGCAGATCGAGCCGCCGCGGGCGACGATGTACCTCTGGATCCCGACCCCCCGCACCGCCGACGGCACGCCCGAGGGATCGACGGAGTTTGCCCTGCGGGTTTTGGAGTCCACCGGGGTGGTGGTGACTCCCGGCAACGCCTTTGGGGAAGGGGGAGAAGGCTACGTGCGGATCAGCCTGATTGCCGATTGCGAACGCCTGGGCCAGGCCATCGACCGCTGGGCAGAAGCCGGGATCCGCTATTGCTGAGCTCTAGGGTTGGCCCTCTCCCCTAGGGAGAGGGGAGTTGGTATTGCTCCACGATGCGCCGGGCAAAAGGAGGCACATGCTGCTCCAGCTTGTGGGGATAGTGGCGGCGGACGTAGAGATAGTTGCGGACAAAGTGGGAGTCGATGGAAAAGCGGGCATATTCTAGTCCGCGCGGCCCAAAGCGCTGGATGGCCACCGCCAGGAGCTGGGCCAGCCACATGGGCAAGCTCAGGGCCTGCTCGTAGGCTTGGATCCCCTGTTGCACCGCCGCCCGCCGCGAGCCCCGCGAGATCACCGGCTGGGTTTCCAGCTCTTCCCAAACCAGATCCAAGAGCTCCCGCCCGCGCGCATTGCGCACCAGCAGCCATTGCCAGCCAAAGGGGGATCCCATATAGCCCACCACCAGATCGGCCAGGCTGTTGACGTAGTCAAAACAGGTAAGGCAAGAGGGGGCAAACACGTCTTTTAGTTCTTTGGTTTTGAGGCCAAAAAAAGGCACCTTTTCCACCGAGCCGTCTTCGTGCTTGAAGTGGACGTGGAAGTCCTGCATGAACTCGTAGTGCACCACCGTTTGCGGGGAGCGGCTGGTGGTTTCAAGAAACTTTTGCAGCCCGGCGCGGCTGACGTTGTCTACGCAGGGCGTGCCCAACACATAGAGCTTCTCCAGGCCCAAGTTTTTCTCCACCGCCCGCAAAGCCTGGATCTGGCAGCCCACCCCGATCACCAGCAAGCGCTTGAGGCCGCTTTGCTCCACCTGCTCCAGCACGGAGAGATTGGGCGATAGCGTTGGCTTGTTGACCCGCGCCGCCAAGACCGCTTCTGGGGTACGCGCCAAGACAGGCCGTGGCTGAAAGCGATCCCGGGGATCCGCCTGCACGCACACCACCCCTTCTACTAGGCCGCTGCTGAGGGCCTTCATGCCGATGCTGCTGACGATGCCCGTCCACTGGGCACCCGGGATCGGATCCCGCCGGCGGGCCGTGTACATTGCCTCGTAGACGCCGAAGTAGTCGCTGTCGCTGACGGCATCCGATTTGGAGCGCAGCGATTCCCGCGATCGCCCGTGGGTTTGCTCTTCTAGGCGGGTGAACTGCTGGTTCAAAAAGGCACAGGCTTCCTTGACGTGGGCGACGTAGCGGGTATCGCAGAGGCCGCACTGGCTGCACAGCTCCTTGGCCGGGTAGTGGCCGGAGCGGATGGGCCGGGCCGGACGCGGTAAACGGGATCCCATAAGGTCTAAACCGTAGCCGTGGCGGGGTACCTTCTTCAGTTTGCCGCCAAAACCGCAGACGGCGGGCAGAGGAGTTGAAAGATCCCCGATCCTGCCCAACGCTCGCCCGCCCCTCCAGAGTTGCCCCCAGACAGAGAGGAAAAGCCAGATCCCCTGAGTTGCCCTTTTGTCGGCAAGCGGCGATGCAACAAAGGCCCCCTCAGCCTCTGCCCAAACCACTTTCGAGGGCCCAGCGGGCCAGTTCGGTGCGGTTGTGCAGGCCGGTTTTGCTCAGCATGTTGCTGACATGGCTTTCGACGGTGCGCTGGCTCACTCCCATCACCTCGGCAATCTCGCGGTTGGACATGCCCCTGGCCACATACTGGATCACCTTGGCTTCCGTAGGGGTGAGCTCGATTTCCCGATCTAACTTGATGACCGGCTGAATGCCCGCATTCTGCATTTGCAACAGGCGCTCGGTGTGCTTGAGGACGGACTCCACCTGAGCCACCAGCTCTTCCGGCTCAAAGGGCTTGACCAGGTAAACATCTGCCCCCGTGTTGAGGCCGCGCACCCGATCTGCCGTTTGCCCGCGGGCTGACAAAAAGATCACCGGAATCCAGTCCGTCGCGCTGTTGGAGCGAATGGTCTGGACAAACGTGTAGCCATCCATCTCCGGCATCATCACATCGCAGATGATCAAATCCGGAGTAAAGTGGCGCATCGCCTCTAACCCTTCCAGGCCATTGCTCGCCGCAACCACCTCGTAGCCGCGAAACTCCAGGTAATCCTTCACCAGAAGGATCAGGTTTGGATCGTCGTCAATCAGCAACAATCGCTTTGGGTTGTCCACTGCTCATCCCTTTGCTGCAAGAAAGCCCAAGGAAAAAGGATAGCCCGCTTAGCAAACCTCTGGACAAATCGGCAAATCTACAGCCGAGGTGGCGCCAAGAAAAAACCTGCCAACCTCTAGCCGGTTCGTCAGTTTCCCCTAAACCTGGATAAAAGATATCACATACAGACGGAGGTGGCGGCATATCCAAAGAAACACGAAGAGGCCGGGTACCTCCTCTGGCCGGCTCGGCAACTGCCTCCGCCCTGCCTTGGGATCCTCCCGCTGGCAAGCGCTCGCCCTCTGGGGCTGGTTTGGCTTGTCGGGTTTTCCCCATGGGCAGGAGAAGTAGAGCCAGGAGAAAATACAATTCTGGCGGCAACCTACATGGGGAAAGAGGGTGGAAAAGGGCACGCTGGTCGAGTTTCGCCACAACAACGAGCGGGTACTGGCAGTAGTTGAGGGCACCGAGGGCAAAAAGAACCTGCTGCTGGGCGTGGCTTCGGGGCAGGTGCACAGCGTTCACCCTCGCCAAATTACGTTTGCCTTGAACGGCAATTCCAGCTTTACGGTGTCCGATATCCCGGGCTTTTGGCAGGCGGTGCAGGCAAAGTTGGATCCCGAAAGTTTGGCTTTGGCCTGGGAATTGGTTCAGGAGGAGCGTCGGCCCCTGAGCCTGTCGGAGATGGCCCAGTTGTTGTTTTCCGACGATTCCCCGGTC
The DNA here is from genome assembly GCF_054061455.1 of Thermostichus sp. OS-CIW-20. Lineage (NCBI taxonomy): Bacteria > Bacillati > Cyanobacteriota > Cyanophyceae > Thermostichales > Thermostichaceae > Thermostichus > Thermostichus sp. OS-CIW-20. Next base: position 6,981 of record NZ_JBSSEF010000038.1, on the reverse strand, counting down.
TCCACCTATGCTGCCTACCGTCTTTTGAGCGAGGATTACGTCTACTTTAAGGCAAAGGGGGAAGGCTACGAGCCGCGTACTCCGGCTCAGGTGAAGGAAATTCTCCATCAAATTGCCGTTACCCAGCAGCGGCAGCAGGAGCAGGCCGAGTTTGAGGCCCGCCTAAAGGCAGCGGTGGCCCAGCCTGGGCAAAAGTACACTTGGACCCCGGCGGAACGGGCTCGTCTGGAGCTGTTGGAGCGCTTAGCTTTGCAGGGAGCACCCGATAGCTTTCGCAACTACGAGGATCTTTCCCACAACCTCACCCCCTCGGATCGGGAGCGGGTCTCGCAACTGCTGCAACTGATGGGATTTCCCGACACTCCTCAAGGAGCCTTTGACGCCCTGGTAGCCCTGGGCCTGTGGAGCCGCCACGAGAACCTGGCCCTGCGCCTTACGGGGATCCCCACCCAGTTCCCCAAAGAGGTGGAGCGCTACACCCAAACTTTGCTGGGCGGCCCCCCTCCCTTCCTGGAGTCCCATCGGCGTCGGGATCTCACTCATCTTCACACCTACACCATTGACGACGCCAGCACTCGCGACATCGACGATGCCCTCAGCGTCGAGTTTTGGTCGGAGGACGAGGCGAAGCTCTGGATCCACATTGCCGATCCCAGTTGTTGGGTGCAGTGGGGGGATCCTCTAGATCTAGAGGCCCGCCGGCGGGGTACCAGTGTCTACCTGCCAGAGCGGGTGATCCCGATGTTTCCATCGGAGTTGTCCACCGGCCCGATGAGCTTGGTGCAGGGGGAGGTGCGGCCTGCCCTTAGCTTCGGCATCCGGCTGGGATCCGACGGGGCCGTGCGCGACTACGAAATTTGCCTCAGCCAGATCCGGGTCAACTACCGCCTCACCTACGACGATGCCGACGAGATGCTGGAGTTGGGGGCGGAGGCCCAATTGACAGCCATTGCTCGGGCAGCGCGCTGGCGCTACGCCTGGCGACTGGCGCAAGGGGCGATCCCCATCGGCCTGCCGGAGCAGGACATCAAGGTCATCGACGAGATCCCCCACCTGCGGGTGATCGAGGATACGCCGGCGCGGCAGATGGTGGCGGAGATGATGGTGCTGGCCGGTGAGGTAGCCGCTCGCTTTGCCCGCCAAAACGGGATCCCGGTGCCCTATCGCCTGCAGCCGGCTCCTGAGCTGCCCCCGCCGGAGGTTTTGGATCTGTACCCCCAGGGTCCGGTTCGGTCGTTTGCCATCATGCGCTGTCTCTCGCGGGCGGAAGTGGCCACCCAACCGGGGCGACATACGGGGCTAGGGCTCGATGCCTACTGTCAGGTGACCTCTCCCATTCGCCGCTACCTGGATCTGGTGGCCCACTACCAGATCAAGGCTTTTTTGCGCGGGGATCCCTTGCCCTTGACAGAAGCCAAGGTGCAGCAATTGTTGCTGGGGATCGAGCCAGGCACCGCCGAGGCCAACCAGGTGGAGCGCAAGTCCAAGCGCTACTGGAGCATCGAGTACCTGCGTCAGCGACCGGGGCAGATTTGGCAGGCCTTGGTCTTGGGCTACCTGCGCGAGCAGGAGAACCTGGTGATGGCCATGCTGGATGAGATTGCCTTTCGCGTGCCGGTGCGCTTGGAACGGCAGGTGCCGCTGGGGGCCTGGATCGAGTTGGAGGTTCTGCAGGCAGATCCCCGCGCCGATGTCATTGAGCTGCGGGAGGTGGGACAGAATGCCCTTTAACCTGCGGCTTGCCCAGTCCGGGCAAACAGTTGATACAACAGAGGGGGAAAGTCCGCCAAAGTCTGGACTGCGAATTTCTCGAGGGGGATCCCATGACCGTACGACCTTCCGGCCCACCTCCGATTGTCTACATTCTTTTGCTGGCGATACTGGGGGGAGGCGGCTGGTATGCCTATCGTTCCGGCCTGCTTGACTCTTTCCTGAAGCGAGGGAACGCGCCTTCTGTCCCTGGCCAGATCCCGGCTGCCCAGCCGCAAGCGCCAACGGCCCCCAATCTTCCTCCAGCCCAGGCCCCCAACCAGCCACCCAGCGCGGTTAATCTGGATACTTCCCTGCCCAACCCGGCGGTGCTGCAGATGGACGGCAGCGTCACCATGATCCGCATTGTCTTGGCCTTGAAGTCAGGCTACAGCCAGCGCAACCCCGCCATCCCCATCACCTACGGGATCCCCGACGGCAAGCCCAATGGATCCAACGCCGGCCTCAAGGCCCTGATGGAAGGTCGCATCCAGCTTGCTGCCAGCTCTCGCCCCCTCAATGCCAGCGAAGTCCAGGCGGGTTTGCAGGCCATCCCGGTGGCCAAAGATGCCCTGGCGGTGGCGGTGGGGGTAAACAACCCCTACAAGGGCGGCCTGACGCTGCAGCAGTTGGCCGACATCTTCCAGGGCCGGATCACCAACTGGAGCCAGGTAGGCGGCCCCGATCGTCCGATTCGCGTTCTCAACCGCGCCCCTCAGAGCGGCACCTACAGCGTTTTCCAGGAGCTGGTGCTGTTGGGGCTGCCCTTTGCCCCCGATAACCCGCCCTACTTCACCACTGCCACCCAGGATGCCACCACCCCTCTCCTGCGGGCTTTGGGAGAAGACGGCATCACCTACAGCACCGTGGATCAGGTGCAAAACCAGCAAACGGTGAGGATGGTGCCCATCGACGGCCAGATGCCCACCCGCGAGGCCATCCAAAGTGGCCGCTACCCGCTGGCCCGCAACGTGTTTTTGGTGGTACCGCAAAAAACCAGCCCCGTGGTGGCTGATTTCATCAACTATGCCCTCTCCGACCAAGGCCAGCAAATCATTGGCCGCACCGAGTTCATCCCGCTGCGGTAGCTGGCCTTTGCCTAGCGATTGGCTCGGTAAAGTAGTCCTAGCCCCACTGCGGAGCAGATGAAGTTGGGCAACCAGGCCGCCACCTCCGGCCCCAAGGTTCCAATCTGGCCCAGCGCCTGGCTGACAAACAGCAGCACGTAGTAGGCGAAGATAATCAGCACGCTGAGGCCCAGGCCCAGAGAAGAACTGGTGCGCTGGGGGCGCAGCGCCAGGGGCGCCCCAATCAAGGTGAAGGCCAGACAGGCAAAGGGGATGGCGTACTTTTGGCTGAGGCTAACCTGAAGGCGGCGTACCCGCTGCAGATCCCCCGAGCTGGCGATGACCTCGATGTAGCGGCGCAGCTCTTGAATGTTCATCTCCTCGGGGCTGCGGACCTCCTGGGCCAAATCCAGCGGCGCGCGCGGCAGGCGCAACTCCTGGCGGGCAAAGGTGGCGATGTTGCTGTAGGTGCCATCAGGGGAGACGATGTAGTTGGTGCCCTCCTCAAACACCCAGAGGTTCTCCTGGGGATCCCAGCGCCCCTGCTGCGCCAGCAGGATCTGGCTGAGAGCCTCGTTGGAAAGATCCAGCACGATCACGCCGCGCATCTGCTGGCCATCGAAGCTGCGGGCATAGAACTGACGGGTTAGCCCTTGCCGGCGGGAAAAAGTGCCGTCTGGCTCGGGCGCGAGGATCTCGCCGAACTCTTGGTAGAGGATGTTCTCGCGGCGGAACTCTGGACTTCGGTTCAAAGCGCGGTTTAGAGTCAGGGCCGCCTGGCGGTTGCTCACCGGCACCACCAGCTCGTTGAAGAGAAACGTTAACGTCGTCACCAAGAGGCTGAGAAGGAGGGCCGGCACCACCAGACGATAGAGGCTCACGCCGCAGCCGCGCAGGGCAGTGATCTCGTTATCAGCAGACAGGCGCCCATAGGCCAGCAACGTCGCCAGCAACATCGACATGGGGAACGTCAGGACGATGATCCCCGGTGCCCGCAGCAGGAACACCTGCAGGGCCACTGAAATCGATAGCCCCGCCTCCACCACCAGGCGCACCAGCTCAAACAGAGAGCTCACGGCCATCACCAGGGTGGTAAACGCCCCCACCCCACCGAGAAACGGCAGGAGCATCTCGGAGAGGATGTAGCGATCCATTAGGCCTACTGCACAGACGAGGGAGAGCCTGCGGCAAGACTGCTTGACCGAACAAGGAGTGGAAGGAGAGGAGAGTTTCACGCAACCTAAGGGTAGTTGGGACAGCAAGCCCTTCGCCCAAGAGGTGAAGGCTGTTAACGACTTTAGACCGGAACCTTGGGGAACAAAAGGTTAATTCCCTCCCTTTCTCAATCCAATCCGCCTACGATCGACCTAGGCGGGCAGAGGACTGGGCTGGGTTCCAGCATGGCTTCTTTCCGTCTCAAGGGTTTGCTGGAGCGGCTCCTGGAGCTACGACAGCAGGTTGTCGAGGGATCCCAGAACTACCTGGCCGCCTGGGGCTGCCTTGCGAACCCTCCTGCAGCCCTCTGCAACCTGGCGCGCTACCTGGCACTACGCCAACACGATCTGCGCAACCTGCAATTGGAGCTGGCTGCGGTGGGGCTGTCCTCGCTGGGACGGTGTGAATCGCGGGTCTTAGAGACCCTGGATGCGGTGATCGCCACTTTGGCAGCCACGCAGGGCCTAAGCCACAAGGGGCCCAGCTATGAGGAGTTTTACGCTGGGGACATGGCGCTGGAGCAGCATGCTGAGGCGCTGTTTGGCCCTCCTTCTCCCCACCGCCGCGCCCGCATCATGGTGACCCTGCCCAGCGAAGCTGCCGAGCAGCCCGAGCTGCTGCTGCAACTGCTGCAACGGGGGATGAACGTGGCCCGGATCAACTGCGCCCACGACGATCCCCTGGTGTGGGAAAAAATGGTGGCCCACTTGCGCCAGGCCGAAGCCCAGACTCAACGGCGCTGCAAGATTTTGTTCGACCTGGCCGGCCCTAAGATCCGCACGGGCCCGGTGGCCATGCCCCCCGGCAAAGCCAAGGTGTACCGCGGGGATCGCCTCCTGCTCACGGCAGCCATGCCGCCGGTCACCTCTGACCCCTCTTGCCAGGTGGCTTGCACCCCGCCAGAGATCTTGGCGCACCTGCAGGTGGGGGCAACTGTCTGGATCGACGACGGCAAAATCGGCGCTCGTGTAGTGGGGATCGAGCCGGCAGGGGTGGTGCTGGAGGTGGACAAAGTCGCCCCGCAGGGCAAGAAGCTGCGGGAGGAAAAAGGCCTCAACTTTCCCGACAGCCAGCTCTCGATCCAGCCCCTCACCGAGAAAGATCGCCAAGACCTGGACTTCGTGGTGCGGCATGCCGACCTGGTGGGCTATTCCTTTGTCCAGCAGCCGGCGGATTTGCAGTTGCTGTTTTCTGAGCTGGAGCGGCGCCAGGCCCGGCCCGATCTGGGCTTGATCCTCAAGATTGAAACGCAGCGAGCGGTGCAAAACCTGCCCACTCTGATCGCGGCCGCCGACGGCTGTCGACCGCTGGGGGTGATGATTGCCCGGGGAGATCTGGCCGTAGAGATAGGTTGGCTGCGCTTGGGGGAGATCCAGGAGGAACTGCTGTGGATCTGCGAGGCGGCCCATGTGCCGGTAGTCTGGGCTACGCAGGTGCTGGATCAGCTCACCAAGGAGGGCCTGCCCTCCCGGCCTGAGCTTTCCGATGCGGTGCTGTCTGCCCGCGCCGAGTGCGTCATGCTCAATAAGGGCCCCTATCTCCTGGAGGCGGTTGCCCTGCTGGACGAGCTGCTGGCCCGCATGCAGGCCCACCAGCACAAAAAAAGCCAACGCCTGCGAGCTTTGTACTCCTGGCGATGAGATGGAGCGGCATCAAAGACGGAACTTCTCCCCCAGGTAATACTTGCGCACCAAGGGATCCGCCGCCAGCTCCGCTGGTGTGCCCTTGGCCAGGATGGCGCCGTCGTTGAGAATATAGGCCCGGTCGGTAATCTCCAGCGTCTCCCGCACGTTGTGGTCGGTAATCAAAACACCGATGCCCCGCTGCTTGAGCTTGGCCACCACCTCTTGAATATCCGCCACCGCAATGGGATCCACCCCCGCGAAGGGCTCATCCAGCAGCAGGAATTTTGGCCCGTGGATCCCGGCAGCCAGGGCGCGGGCAATCTCGGCGCGGCGCCGTTCTCCCCCCGACACCTGCAAACCCAAACTGTGGGCCACATGGGCAATGCGAAACTCCTCCAGCAGGTGGTTGAGCCGCTGCTGCCAGAGGCGGCGAGGCACCCCCGTCTGCTCCATGATCAGCAGCAGGTTGTCTTGAATGCTGAGGCGACGAAAGATGCTCGGCTCCTGAGCCAAGTAGCCGATCCCCAAGCGGGCCCGGCGATGCATCGGCAGATGGGTGATGTCCTGGTCATCCAGCCAGACATGGCCTCGGTTGGGCTGGATCAGGCCGGTCATGATGTAGAAGGTGGTGGTTTTCCCCGCCCCATTGGGCCCCAGCAGCCCCACAACTTCTCCCTGCTGAATGTGCAAGCTGACGTCGCTCACCACCTCACGGCGGCCATAACGCTTACAGATGTTTTCCAGTCGAATCTGCATAGGATCGGCACAGGGTTGCTGTTCGATGCTGACTGATTCTGGAGGGCTAGTTCCACAGAGGCTTCTCTCCCAAGGCTGCCCCGAACTCGACCCCTGATCTAGAGGGGGACGAGCAGAATTGACCACCTGCATGGGAATTGGGAAGATCTTCAGATACGGTTGCCGGATGCCGCAACTGCTCGCGCTGCCCCCGGATGGGATCCCTGGCCTTTCCCATGCTCCGCTGTCCAGCTTGCCATTGGCTCAACCTCGACTCCGATCGTCGCTGTCGCCGCTGCGGTTGCTTCCTGCGTTGTCGCCCTCTCCCCCCCTGGGAAAGCTTGCCCGTTGCCCGGCCGGAGGAAACGCCAGCCGAGCCATCCTTCTCGGCTGGCAACCCGCTAGGATTGCGTCTTGGCTGCCTCGGCGATACTTTCGGTTTTGCTGGGACTGGGGCAACTGTCTTGGCATTGGGTGGATCCGCTGCTGAAAGATCCTGATACATTTACGCTGAACACTGCTGAGCATTACTGCTCAGCGGTGAAGCGATAGCATTCTGTCCGTTTCCGTTGTCACTACGCGACGCTGAC
>NZ_JBSSEF010000037.1:0-27698 GCF_054061455.1 Thermostichus sp. OS-CIW-20 | reverse complement strand
ACTTCTTTACTACTGATCAATCCATCCTCCTTCCGAAGTTGGTTTGCTAAGTGCTGCTATTGTACCCCTTGAGCCCTTAACAGGCTGTACCACCCTCAGGGGAGAACCTGAGTAAAGAGGTGGTTAAGAATCCCTCTCCATTAGGCCAGAGCCCGGAAAAGAGGCTAATCCCCCAACTCCGGATCCGGCCGCACCCGCACCTCCATTTGGCGCAACAGGCGCAGCGAGCTCTCCGGCCCGTCGATCATCTGCTGCTCGTTGATCCAGTAGGTGGCAATGCCCAGGTCTTCCAGAAATCGAATGTAGGGATCCGGCGGCGGCCCGTCGAAAACGGCGGCTTTCTGAACGGAGAAGCCCTGTTCGATCCAGGGGGTGAGGGCAAAGCGCTCGTAGTAAAATAATTGCCCCACCACCTCCTGGAGCGCCTCTGCGGCATCTTTGTGGTGCAGCAATTTCACCTCGGCCAAAAGCAGGTGTCCATCCGCCACCGCCAGAAAGTCAAACGTGTGCTGGTCTTCCCGCACCTCCAGCCCAGCCAGGCGGAACCAGCGGCGAAAGTGGTGCAAGATCTCGTTGTGGCGTTCGCTGCGCTCCAACTGACGGCGACGGCGGCGCTCTGCCATCAGCGGGTCTGTCCCGGCACAGGCAGGGATCCCGCTGCTGCGAAACTGGGGCGGCTCATCCGGATCCAAAACCACCTTGCCCCCAGCAGGGTGATGCAAGAGGGGGGGCATAGGAGGCAGGAGCTCGGCGGATCCCCACTCCACCTCCGGCTGCGCAGCCAGGGCGAGCAGATGGCGATTGAGAGGGTGCTCAGGGTGGGTGTCAAACAACAGCTTGAGTTGGGAGTGGCTGAACTGAAAATCCAGGCGAAACTGCTCCACCGAAAGGCTGCTGCGCCCCTTTTGCAGAGTCTCCTGGCCAAAGTAGAGCATCACCAGCAGAGGATAGATGGGCAGGGGGCGATGGGGCGGGATCAGCATGGCCCACATCGCGTCAGTCCAGTGGGGGAGCAAAATCTCCGCCTGTTTGCCCTTGCCCACCACCTGCAGCATTTTGGGGTGTCCCGCCTGCCAGCCACAGGGGTGGTCGTCGAAGCCACAGGTTTGCCGCCCCTGATCCACGCTCAAGGGGTAGCGCCCGTCGTAGAGGCGAAAAGGACAGAGATCCCGGTCTTCGGCCAGAAAACGCTCGTCCTGCCACAGATGGGCGGCCAAAGCATGACAACCAATGCCCTCCTGGCTGTTGCAAGCCTTAAGCCAGCGCCGTTCCGCCAATTTGCCGCCCACTTTGCTCGGCGCCAGGGGTTGGACAAGGCCGTTTTCCCCTTGGTTAAACAGGGGCCACACCAAGGGCTCCCCCGTCTCCGGCAGGGTGGGCAGCAGGGGGTGGACTTTGCTGTAAAACGGGTCGCAAATGCGCTGGGCCACCTGCTGCAGAGGCAGGCCATGAGGGGATCCCACCGCCGGCAGAAGAGATCCCGAGCCGGCCTGGGCGCGATGGTACTGGATGGCCAGGGCCACTTCTACTCCTATTGGACGCAGTTCCGGCGTCAACTGCCGGTAACGCTGCAGCAGCCGCGAGGCTTGCACAAACAGGTCGTAGCGCCGAACTGGGACTGCGTCAGCCATAGGGTTGCCGGAGAAATTCCTCGCCGACTTGAGCAAAAGCTGGCTATGGACGAGCTTCTCGGTCTCAAACAGGATCGAGATTGGGTTTGTTGTGTCTGCAAATGCTGACTTGCCGAGCGCAGCGGCAGGAAGGCCCGTTTCGCTTGGCACCAGGTCAGTTGTCAGTGTAGTAGAGAAACCCCGGCGCGGAAAGATTTTGCGACTTGCTCCCGCCAAAACCAGCGGCAACAGGCTAGCAGGGAACGATGCTCCGGCCCTAACTCGGTTACCGAGAGCCGGTGCGGCGGTTTCGCTTTCGGCAATCCCATACCTTTTCCGGGATCCCCGGCTGCCTGGGCTACCATAAAAAGCTGTAGGGCTTTTGCATGAAGCATCACAGGTCATGGCCAATATTCAGCGGGATCCTGAGGTCAACGGGTCGGCGGCCACCGCCCTTTCTTCACAGCCTCAGCCTTCGGCGCCCCCCTTGCCTTTGCTGGTTATGTTTCGCCTGGGCCTATTTCAGATGGGCTTGGGGATGATGTCGCTGCTGACGTTGGGGGTGCTCAACCGGGTCATGATCGACCCGGAGCTGCTGGCCATCCCGGCTACGGTGGTGGGGGGATCCCTGGCCATGCACCAGTTGGTGTCTCCAGCCCGCGTCTGGTTTGGGCAGCTTTCCGATGCCAAGCCTTTGTTGGGGACGCACCGCAGCGGCTATGTGCGCCTGGGATCGGTGTTGTTTGCCCTGTGCATCTTCTTGGCGGTGCAGGTGGTGTGGGGCTTGGGGCAGAGCTTTGCCAACATCGGCTGGTCGCCGGCTACCTACGGCTGGATTGCTCTGGCTGCCTTGATGTTTGCTCTCTACGGGCTGTGTCTGAGCGCCTGCTCCACGCCCTTTGCGGCGCTGCTGGTGGATGTTTCCGATGAGCACAACCGCTCCCAGTTGGTGGGGATCGTCTGGTCGATGCTGATGGTGGGCATCGCCGGGGGGGCGATTGGCTCGGCGGTGCTGCTGCGCGGCCTGGATGCCGAGAACTTACAGAGCACGATCAACCGCCTTTTCATCATCATCCCTGCCGTGGTGATCCTGCTGGGGGTGATCGCCACCTGGGGGGTGGAAGAACGCTACTCTCGCTACGGATCCCGTTCCACCTTGGTGGGTCGGGAAGACCAGATCACCCTGGGCACGGCCATTAAGGTGCTCACCGCCAGCCGCCAAACCGTGATCTTCTTCGGCTTTTTGGCCCTGATGACCATGGGCCTGTTCATCCAACAGCCGGTTCTCGAGCCCTATGGCGGCGAGGTGTTCGGCATGACCGTATCCCAAAGTACCCAGCTCAACGCTTTCTGGAGCCTGGGCATTTTGGCGGGAATTGTGGTGACCGGATTTTTCATCGTGCCCAAGTTGGGCAAGCAGACCACCACCCGCCTGGGCTGCTTGCTGGTGGCCCTTTCTTTTGGCCTAACCATTGCCTCAGGGTTTACGGGCGAGCCGCGGCTGCTGCAACTGTGCATGATCCTGTTCGGCTTAGCTTCCGGGATCACCACCAACGGCGCCATCAGCTTGATGTTGGATTTGACAGCGGCTGAGACTGCCGGCACCTTTATTGGGGCTTGGGGCCTGGCCCAGGCGATGTCGCAGGCGCTTTCTACCCTCATTGGCGGCGCCTTGCTGGATTTGGGGCGGCTCCTCTTCCCCACTTCCTCGGTGCTGGCCTATGCCACCGTCTTTGGGGTGGAGGCGGCGGTGATGCTGCTGGCGGTGTACTTGCTGGGACGGGTGAGCGTGGCCGAGTTCCGGGAAAACACCAACCGCGCCCTGACCGAGGTGCTGGCGCTGGAGCTGGAAAGCTAACGCCCTTTGGCCGGCTCGTAGTGGCGACACCCCTGGCAGGGCCCGCTGGGGTTGACGGCGCAGCGCAACAGGGGCGAGCGGGCGTTGAAGCGGCAGGAGGGATCCCCCAGAAACTGGCCTGCTTCGGGAGGTGGGCTCACCGGGCGAATGAGGGCGCGGATGCCGCAGAGGTGATACTTGCCCTGCCGCAATTGGTAGGAATGACGCTTTTCCAAAATTAGGTAGTGCTGCTCGGCCAGTTGGATGTAGGTACCCGGATGGGGGCTGCTCTCCCAGGGGCATTCCTCCACCACTTCTCCCGAATCCGCATCGATCCACTGAATGGGCAAGGCCGGGTTGACAGAAGACATAAGGTGCCAGGGAGGCCAGCCTGGAGAACAGACCGGCAAACAATAGGATGGACGCGGTTTTGCCTGTACTCGCTCTATTTAGTGTAGAGGATTTTCCTTGGGCGGGCCGCCAATTGGGGGGGAGGGTTGAGTCCTAGGTTCTCGCGCCTGATCTAGATCTCCTTCTTCCGAAGGGAGGTCACCTCCATCTCTCCCGCCTCGAGTAGCCAGAAACCTCATCTCTTGCCGAGGGGGTTACCTTAGACCCTGTTTTCTCACTGTGGCATGATGGGTCAGAAGCAAAAATTGGTAGCCTGGCCGAGGATAGGCCACGGGTGAGCCACATCTGCCTGGAGCGACCGGAGTCCTTATGGTAGGGCAAACCTTGGCTGGCCGCTATCAGATCCTAGAAGAACTGGGATCCAGCGGGCAAACCTACCTGGCCCAAGATGGCCATTGCCCCGAACAGAGCTGGGTGGTGATCAGGCGTTGGCAACCTCGCTCTCCCAAGGGGGAAGAGCCCTCTGCTGCCCGGCAGCGATTTCAACAGGCAATGGCGCTGCGGGAACGCCTGGGATCCCATGACGCTATCCCGCGCCTGCTGGCCTATTTTGAGGAGGAAGAGGGCTTTTACTGGGTGGAAGAGTGGATCCAGGGGCAGACACTGGAACAGGCCCTGCGCCAGACCACGGAGCAAGGGCAGCTTTGGTCAGAGGTGGAGGTGCGGGCCTTTTTGCAAGATGTGTTGCAGACTCTAGCCTTTCTGCAGGGTGAGGGGGTGAGCCACGGCAATTTGCGGCCCTCTTGCTTGCTCTGCCGACAGTCCGATGGCCGTTGGATGGTATTGGGCTTGGGCCAAGCTATGGCCTCTGCCGGTTCTGGATTGGAGGCTTCCTCTGCTGGCGGCGACCTCGATGCCTTGGGCCTCCTCGCCTTGCAAGCCCTCTCAGGGATCCCGACCCACAAGCTGTTTCGCGATCCGTTGACGGGAGAGCTGCGCTGGCACGATCTGGCTCCTACCAGCGCTCCTTTCGCCGCTTTTTTGGATGGCCTGGTGGGTTGCGACCCGCGGCAGCGCTTTGCTTCGGCAGCGGCAGCTCTGGCTGCCTTGCAGGCTTTGTCTCTGGCAGAAGGTGTCTCTCCCGGCGCTGAGATCTTGCCCGACCCTGTTGCCGTCGATCCCTGGCAGGAGCCGACTACGCCGCCGCGCTCTCCCGTATCGTTGCGGGCGCGTTTCTGGATCCCACCGCTTTGGGCGGGGAGCAGCCTGGCGGCTTTGCTGGTTTTGTTCGGAGTTGCTGCCTGGCAACTGGCGGCCAACCTTAGCCGGTGGGGAGAGAAGGCAGTTGTGCCTAGGGACTCTGTCCCGCCCGCGGGAACAATGGCAAATTTGGGATCCGCTGGGCCCAACAGCTTCAGCTTCACAGAGCAGCCGCCCAATCCCTCCAAGACTGGAAGCCCTGCCCTCGACTTGGCAGATTGGGCCAAGTCCTTACGGCTCAAGGCCAAGCTGGAAGGTCCCGCCGCCATCACCGCCCTGGCCATCAGCCCGGATGGAAATCTCCTGGTTGCCGGGGGGGATGACGGCGTCATCCGCTTTTGGGATCCCCAGGCCGGCCAACTACTGCAGAGCTGGACAGGCCACGAAGGCTCGATTGAGACGCTGGCCATCAGCCCGGATGGCACCTTTTTGGTGAGTGGAGGGGCAGACAAGACGGTGCGGGTCTGGGATCTGGCTGCTCTAGGGGATCCCGCCCTGCGGTCGGGGGAGGGGGTGCCACGGCTGCAATTGCAAGGACACACCGACTTGATCAACAGCGTCGCCATCAGACCCGATGGCCGTTGGATCGCCAGCGGCAGCGCCGACCGTACCATCCGCCTTTGGCAAGCCGAGGACGGCCAGTTGGTGCGCACCATCGACAGCGCCGCCTACCCGGTTACCCAAGGGGCAGGCATTACGGCAGTGGCCTTTGCTCCCTCTGGGTTGGCGGAAGAAGGGAGCTCGCCCTGGATCCTGGTGGCTGCCAATGGGAATCCCGCCGTCTATCTCTGGGATCCCAGGAGTGGAGCGTTGCTGAAAACCCTCGAAGCCGACTACCCCATCGAGCAGGTGCTCCTCAGCCCCGATGGCCGCCACTTGCTCGCCGCCAGCGCTTCCGGCATCTGGATCTGGAACGTGGGCACGGGATCCCGGGAGCGCACCCTGCCCCAGCCCTTATCCGGCTTGGCCACCCTTGCCCTCAGCCCCGATGGTCGCTTGCTGGCCAGCAGCACCGATCACCGCGCCCAGCAGATCAAACTCTGGGATCTGCGCAGCGGCAAAGAGTTGCGCACTCTGGGCGGCCAGACCTGGATGGTGAGCGCTCTGCTGTTCGGCCCCGATGGTCAGACCCTTCTCAGCGGCGGCGCCGATGGCGCCATTCGCATCTGGGGGCCAGAACATCCCGCCTCTGAAGCGGAGAAGGGGACTCAGCCTTGAGGAATCAAGCCAGGTAGAATACTCGACGGAGGAGGGATCCCGGCAGAGCATGGGCAGAGTAGTCATTATCGGGGCGGGGCTGGCCGGCTTGACCTGCGCCAAGGTGCTGGCCCAAGCGGGCCAGAGGGATGTTCTCGTCTTGGAAAAAAGCGATGGCCCTGGGGGGCGGGTGCGTACCGACAAGGTGGATGGCTTTCGCCTGGATCGCGGCTTTCAGGTGCTGTTCACCGCCTATCCCAAAGTGCGACAGCATTTGGATCTGGGCAAGCTCGATCCCCGTCCCTACCGGCCCGGCGCTATTTTGGCTCAACCCGGTCGCTGCTGGCTGTTGGGGGATCCCCTACGGGATCTGTCCAGCCTTCTCCCCTCTTTGCTCAACCCCTTGGCCAGCTTTGGGGACAAGCTCAAGGTGCTGCAATTGCGATCCGAGCTGGCGCGCCGCAGCCCGGAGCAGGTTTTTCAAGAAGGGCTAGGGGGATCCGATTGCTCGCTGCGGGAGTTTCTGGAGCAGTACGGCTTTTCCCAACAGATCTGCCAGCACTTTTTCTACCCCTTTTTCCGCGGGATCCTTCTAGATCCGGATCTGGGCAGTAGCGCCCGCCTCTTTGCCTTTTATTTCAAGATGATGGCCGAGGGATCCATTGTCACCCCGGCCTTGGGCATGGGAGAACTGGCCCGACAACTGGCCGGTCACCTGTCCCTCGAACAGATTCGCTACCAAACCCCGGTGGAGCGCATCCTGGCAGAAGACGGGAAAGTGCGCGGGATCCGCACCGCCGACGGCGAGGAGATCCCTGCCGAGTGGGTGGTCTGCGCCACCGATGCTCCTCAAGCGCGGGCCTGGCAAGCGGAGCTCTGCCCCCACGCCGCTGTACCCATCCCCACCCAGGGACGAGCGGTGACCTGCCTTTACTTCTGCGCCCCCTTTTCCCTAACTCGCGGCCCTTATCTGTACCTCAACGCCGGCGGCCAAGGCTGGATCAACCACTGGGTGCAGCTCACCCACCTCAGCCCGGCGCTGGCTCCTGCTGGCCAGCACCTCTATTCGGTGACGGTGCTGGGAAATCCCCCTCTGGGCGATGAAGAGCTGGCCCAAGCCTGCCGGGCCGAGCTGCAGACCTATTTTCCCAAAGCCCCCTTGGAACAATGGCGCCTGCTGCGGGTGTATCGGATCCCTTTTGCCCAGTTTGTGCAGCCGCCCGGCTTTCAGCAGCATTTGGTTCTCACCTACAGCGGCCTGCCGGGCCTCCTTTGGGCCGGGGAATACACCCACCAGAGCAGCCTCGAGGGATCCCTGCGCAGCGGCGAACAGGCAGCGGCGTGGATTCTCCAAAAATCGGCGTAAATCTGTACAAAGCAATACAGACTTTCTTAAGCCTATTCCCAGCAACAAAGCTGGGATCCCGTGGTATGAAGGGGGTGGACTTGGTTGCCCACGAGGATCCCTCTGTCATGCAAAACGCTACCCTCAGCCCCATCCGGCTCCTGCAGCGGTCGTTCGAGATGGTAGGCCCTATCTATGGGCCGCTGCTGATCCTGGCCTCTCCAGGCTTTATTCTGGCCATCGTCACGGAGCTGACCCCACTTCTCGGGGGGATCCTCCGACTGGCCTATGGCATTGTTGCACCGATCCTAGGCGGAGCAGCCTTGTGGCTAGTGGATCAGCACCTGAAGCGGCAAGCTCCCCTGCTGGGCAACAGCCTCAACCGAGCGGTCTCGAAGGCAGTGCCTCTAGTTCTGAGCACCCTCTTAGCAGCACTCCTCTCTTGCCTTGCCTCCATCTTTCTGATCATTCCAGGCATTTATGTAGGGGTTAAGCTGGCCCTCACACCTTGTGCCATTGCTCTAGAAAATCAAGGAACTACAGGAGGGCTGCGCTACAGTTGGAATCTCGTCAAAGGTCGTTGGTGGGGCGTGTTTTGGGCCCTTCTGGTCCTGGGCTTGATTCTTGGTTTTGCGGGTGTATTGATAGTTGGATTTGTCATAGTTGTGGCTGATGTTGGCGACTTTGGGGTGAGAATGGTTGCGGCTGCTGCTGCCACAGCCGTTGTGCCCATCTTCTGGGTCTATGTGGTTCTCCTGTTCCGATCCCTGCAACGATTGAAGGGGCAAGCAGCCTCCTAGTTTCCGCTTTTGCCCCCATTGGGGATAGCAAAAAGGGTGCTCCCCGTGCCTAGCTTTGAGATGAGAAGGGATCCCTTCTTGGGATTTCGGCTCAACCCGAGATGTCCTAGGTGAGATCCCGTGGTATGAAGGGGGTGGACTGGGCTGCCCACGAGGATCCCTCTGCCATGCAAAGCGCCACCCTTAGCCCGATTCTGCTCTTGCGGCGGTCGTTTGAGTTGGTAGGTCCCATCTACTGGCCGCTGCTGATCCTGACCTCTTCTAGCCATATCGCGTTCTTCGTTGTAGGTCTGACCTCACCTTCCCTCGGGATGATCCTCTCCTTGCTCCTCCTGGCCTATGTCCTAGTCGGCGCGCCCATCTTGACAGGAGCAGCCTTTTGGCTGGTGGATCAGCACTTGAAGCAGCGAACTCCCTTGCTGGGCAATAGCTTGGATCAGGCTTTCTCTAAGGCAGTGCCTCTGATATTCGGCAGCCTCCTGGTGAATCTGATTTCCTCACTAGGGATGCAGCTGTTTGTGTTTCCCGGCATCTATTGCCGGGTAAGGCTAGCTTTCACCCTCTGCGCAATTGCCCTGGAGGACAAGGGTGCCACAGAAGGGTTGGGCTACAGTTGGAACCTGGTCAGGGGCCGTTGGTGGGGGGTGTTTTGGGCATTCCTGGTCGTGGTTTTGATCTTCGGCATCTCAATCCTGCTTTTGCCTTTTGTTGTGGCGATCTTGGGAGCTACCCTAGCTGCAGTTGTAACTGGGGGTAATACCGACATCATAGGACTTGCGCTTCTGGTTTGGGCGCCTATGGTAGCTCTCTTAGCAGTTGTGGTCGGGTTTACCGCTTTCACGGCAGTCACGCCTATCTTCAATGTCTACACGGTGCTCCTGTTCCGATCCCTGCAGCAGCTGCAAGCGCAAGCAGCGTAGTTTGGCTTGCCCTCACCCCCAATCCTTCCCCCCTGGCGAGAGGGAAGTTGCAGTTGGCCTAGGGAGAAGGGCGCTCCAGGATCCCTCCCCCCAGCAGGAGATCCCCGTGGTACCAGACGGCAGCTTGGCCAGGAGTGACCCCAAACTGCGGCTCGGCAAACTGCAGCTTTACCCGCTCCGGCGATTCCGGGATCAAGGTGGCCGGCACGGCGGGGGTACGGTAGCGCACCTGCACTTCTACCGCTAAGGGCTCGTCCGGCGCAGGGGTCGAGACCCAGTTCACCTGCCGCACCCAGGCCTCGGCTTGGGTGGCTTCTTCCCGTTCCCCCACCACCACGCGGTTCATGGCCGCATCGATGCGCACTACATAGAGCGGGCGGGAAGAGGCAATGCCCAGCCCCTTGCGCTGGCCAACAGTGTAGTGGTGAATGCCCTGATGGGATCCCAGCACGCGCCCCTGGGTATCGACAATTTCCCCCGGCCTTTGACCCAGGTGCTGATCCAAAAAGTTGCGCATCGAGCCGTAGGTCTCGATCAAGCACAGATCCTGGCTTTCGGGCTTATTTGCCGTAACCAAGCCGTAGCGCGCGGCAATCTGGCGGGTTTGGGCCTTGGTGTAGTTGCCCAAGGGGAAGAGGCTGTGGGCCAGGTGCTCTTGGCTGAGGTCGTAGAGAAAATAAGACTGATCCTTCTGCCGATCCACCGCCCGCAGCAGTTGATATCGCCCCAGCTCGCTGTTGAAACGTACCCGCGCGTAGTGGCCGGTGGCAATCTGAGAGATGCCCAGGGTCTCGCGGGCATAGGTTAGCAAGGGACCAAACTTCACCAGCTTGTTGCATTGCGAGCAGGGCAGCGGTGTGATCCCGTCCGCATAGCCGGCCACCAGGTAATCGACAATGTTGGCTTGGAACAGCTCGCGGCTATCCACAATATGGTGGGGGATCCCCAATTGCTCACAGATGGCGGCGGCGTCCACCAGGCCGTCGGTGCAGCACTGGCCTTTCCCCCGCATCAGCCAGAGAGTCACCCCCTCCACGGCATAGCCCTGTTCGTGGAGAATGGCCGCCACCGTGGAGCTGTCTACCCCCCCAGAGAGAGCCGCCACAATGCGAGGCCGAGAGGGGGAGCCGGCTATTTCTGGAGCAACGAGAGGATAGGGGCTGGTAGCC
The DNA here is from genome assembly GCF_054061455.1 of Thermostichus sp. OS-CIW-20. Lineage (NCBI taxonomy): Bacteria > Bacillati > Cyanobacteriota > Cyanophyceae > Thermostichales > Thermostichaceae > Thermostichus > Thermostichus sp. OS-CIW-20. The sequence goes on along the minus strand of NZ_JBSSEF010000037.1, from coordinate 17,209 downwards.
ATCGCAGAGCAGAGGATCAGGAAAACCAAAGGCCGGCAAATCCTCGACGGAGCCCTCCGAGAACCCCGTCCCTACATCAGGCCGAACCCAGATCTTCAGCTTAGCTTGCTTCTGAATCGGCTGGCCGGGATCCCGGTTCCGGGAAGCCCCTTTGGCGCAGCCGCCGCAGCGAATCCAAAGCCGCCGCGGCAACGCTATCGTGGGGATCTTTGGCCAGATAGTTGAGGGCGGAAACGCTCTTGGGCGAAGGCAGATTTCCCAAGGCCTGGGCCAGCCGCTGCCGCACCAGCCAATCTTCCGACTGGGCAAACCGCAGGATGTGATCCAACGCCCGCAGATCCCCCAGTTCTCCCAGAGCAGCAATGGCCGCCTGCTGCAGCAGCTCTTCCGGCCCCTCCAACGCCCGCAGCAATACGTCGTAGGCTCGGGGATCCTTCAGGTTGCCCAGGGCCACGGCGGCGCTGAAGCGCACCAGCCACTCCACATCTTCATAAAAAGCACGCACCAGCGCCTCAAAAGCCCGCGGATCTTCCAAGTAGCCCAGGGCGCCTGCCGCATCGGCGCGAATGCCGTAGTCCGGGTCTTGGGTGAGAATCTCCAGCAGCTTGGGCAAACAGGCGTCCGTCTGCTTGATCCCCAAGGCAAACACGGCAAAAGAGCGCACCTGCAGGTTTTCGTCGTCGATGACCTGCAAAATCAGCGGCACCGCCTGCTCTGCTGGCACATCCCGCAATTGCGCCAAGGCCACCATGCGATCCGCAGGGCGCGGGCTGCGCAGCCGCTCGGCAATCTCCTCCAGACGAGCGGGGTTGACAGGATCCAAAGCAGAGACAGTCATGGCGTTAACAAATTTTTACAGTCTCTCTTCATTATGGCAAATTGGGCTGCGCTCAGATAGGGGCCGGCTTTGCCTACGCCGGTCGGGATCTCTATTGACAGGGGCTGAGGCTTTGATTGGAAATCCTAGCATTGTTGTCGAAAAAAGCAGCTCGATTGAGCCCCATCCCCAAGATTTTGGCTATTTTGGTGATGCGAGGCTCTCTCCCGGTGGTCTCTATGCTGAAATCTCTACCTGCTCGCCAACTGTTCTCACTTGGGATCCTCTTGTTGTCGGCAGGGGGCCTGGTCTGCTTGTCCCCTCGTTTGTCTTCTGCGTTGGCCAACGAACAAGCGGTTCCCGAAGCGGAGCTGGCGCTGCAGCCCCTCTTGCCCCCGGGATCCCGCATCCTCCGCTCCCGTCGGCTGAGCGACACAGAAGCCGAGATCTGGGTGGAGTCGCGCGGCGGCAGCAGCCCTGTAGTTATGCGGCTCAACGCCTCAGGCCGTTGGGAACAGGATATGAACGCTACTCTGGCCCGCGGAGCCAGCCAGATGCAGGCTCTTGCCCGGCAACAAACGGCGAGCCTGCCTCCAGGTTTTGGCCAGACTGCCCCCGACCAACCTCCGCCCCCGCTTGTGCCCTCCCTCTTGCAAACCACTCAAGCCGCCTCCAGCCTGATCCCACCGGTGGATCGGGAGCAGGAAACCCAGCGGGCCTTGAGTGGGGCGGGACGGGCGGATCCCTTTGTGCCCCAAAACGTGCGTGCCCCTGAGCCAACCCTTAACCTGCCACCTCTACCTCCGCCGCCGGAGCTGCCGCCGCCCGGCAATGGTGGCGAAGTGCCCGTAGCAGTGACCACGCCGCTCCCGACCCCCACTCGTGACCCGGCGGCCTTTGCCCGCAGCGTGCAGGTTTCTGGGATGATCCAGATTGGTGGCGAATCCTTTGCTTTGGTTTCCGGCCCAGGCGTCATTCCTTCTGTGGTGCAGGCCGGGCAAAACTACCAAACTGCCAGGGTGGCCGGAGTGTCGGTGCCGGAGCGACGGGTTGTGCTCTCGGAAGGGGGAGAAACGGTCGTGAAGCAAATGGAAGACACCAGCGTGATTGTAGGTGCGCCCTAGCTTCAGCAGCAGCAAGACACCGACGGTAGAACGGGCTTATTCCAAGTAGCAGCCAACTAGCAGTAAAACAGTTGGCTGGCTTGATTCCCAACTCCCCCTTCCAGAGGGGCCGGGGGCAAGGGTCAGAGGCTACTTGAACGGGCTCGGAACAACCCTAGTTGGAAGATAGGAGTTGCCAGATCTCCAGATCCCGAGATCTCGGCGGCAAGGCCGAGAAGACTTCAAAAGCGGGGTTCGCTGCTGAGGCGGGAGGGCTGCTGTTTTAGGTAGCGCAAAAACTCCCGCAGCTCGGCGTCGCTGAGTTGGTGGCGAGATTTCTTCTGAAAGCGACGTTCCAAAAACTCTTGTCCTTCCTTGCGGCCCCAGCCAATGCGCTGCATCTCCACATCCGTTTGGGCAATGATGTCCGATAGGTCATCCCCATAGGCCGCCGGCTCACTTAGACCGGGCAGCTCTGGGGAACTTGGCTTTGCAGGGATCCCTATCGACTCGGGGGCTGGAGAAGCAGGGGAAGACTGAGCGTGTCCGTTGGCCAACTCAGGAGTTGGCAGATAAGGCACCCTGGCGGCAGCAGAATCCATGCCCAAACTCAAAGAGGAAGTGGGGCGACCAAATCCTGCGTGGTTCAGGGCGCGCTTCAAGGCAGCATCTTCCGCCTCTTCGACGGTGTTCGAGCCAGCCATGCCACTGCCCAAAACCGTGTTGTTCACCACCACCTGGGCTCTGACGATGTAGATCCCTTCTTCCACCCGCAACAGATCGGTGAGCAAGCTGCCCATAGGGTACCGCTCTCGAAAGTCTTGGATCATGTTGGCGTCAGAACCTGTTGCTGCTGAAGCTCTGACTACAAGCTAGCCCAAAAGTTGACTTGGCATCCAGATCTCAATCCAATCCCACCCTCAATATCGACATTGAATTGATATAAAGCGAGAGATCTCAACAAGAGGGAGCTGTCCGAGCAGATAACATCCCGGCTGGTGAGGGTATGCTATGGCCAAGGAATCCAGTTATATTAAGCAAGCGTCAACCCACGTGGCTGGCTTGGAAAACATGAATTATCAGCAGCTCAGCCTTGACTCTTAGCTCTATTGTCGGCGCCAAGACAGATGGGGGACTATGGCCAGCGATACCATCAGGGTCAGCTCAGCGAGTTTGGGACGGGCAGCCATTCGAGAGCGCAACTACGGCACTGCTTTGCAGTTGCTCCGGCGAGCTTATCGTGCGGATCCCAGCCCAGAGAATGCCCGTTGGCTGGCCACCGCCTATGAAGAAGCGGGGTACCTGCAATTGGCCGCTCTGTACCGAGAATTGGCCCAAGAGCGCAGGGAGACTCCCAAAGCGATTCAATTTCAGGCCCCCAAACCTCCCGGCACCCCTGAAGAACTGAAGCAGCCACCTCCTGAACCACCGGATCGCAAGACCATTCCCTTGCCCCAGCCGATCCCACACCCAACCCCACCGGCATCCTCTTCGGATCAGCCGGTTTGGGTTTACAAGCCCACCCCCATTGACCCCAAAAGCATCAGCCGGCAAACGCCCCTTCGACCTCAGGCCGCGGAGCCTGCCCCTTCCCCTCAACAATCGGCGGAGAGGAGTAACTATTTGCCGGTTCAACACGCGCCGGATTTGAAAAACCCGCAGCAGGGATCCCCCTTCCTGCGGCGGCTGAACCAACTGCATCGCCAGTTTAAGGATCGGCCCACGGCGGAGCTGGCTTTGCAACTGGCGGAAGCCTACGACGAGCAAAAGAACTTCAAAGAGGCCCAGCGCTACTACCGAGAAGTGTTGGATCTGGACGATTCCTGGCTGTTGCGACCGATGGTGCAAGAGCGCCTGGAAGAGCTGCGGCAACTGCAGGAGCAGGGCTCTTTGGCGGATCCCTCGGCCCAAAGTTGGCTCAAGCTGGCCGAGAAGTTGGAGCAGGAGGGGGAAATCGCCCGGGCCGAGCAAGTCTACCGCCAGATCCTGAAGATGGATACCACCCTGGACGTCCATGCCAAGGCTCGCAAGGGGCTCAACCGGCTCTATCCCGACGGGAAACGGTGAACGGCAGGCCGCCCCATTGCCTCTACAGCCGGCAAACCAGGAAGCAACTTCTCCTCAGCGAGGATCAGGATCCCGCGGGTCGAGGGCATCTCGCAGGCCATCTCCCAGCAAGTTAAAAGACAGGGAGGTGAGCACCACCATCAGGGTGGGGGCCAGCACCAGCCAGGGCTGCAGAATGATTACCGAAGCGTTGGTGGCCAGCGACAGCATGTTCCCCCACGAGGCATCCGGCTGTTGGATCCCCAGGCCGATCAAGCTCAGCACCGACTCTGCCACGATATAGCCGGGCACCGCCAAGGTTGCCGAGATCACCACGTAGGTGGTGGTCTGGGGCAGGATATGGCGCACCAGCAGATACAGGGATCCGGCCCCGGCCACCCGCGCCGCCTGCACAAAGTCTCGCTCCCGCAAGGACAGCACCTGCCCCCGAATCACCCTGGCCAAGCCCGCCCAACCCACCAAAGAGAGGATGGCCACAATCACCAAAAAGCGCTCGGCATTGCTGAAGGGCACACCGGTCAGCGGGTTCACCTGCAACACCGCCGCCAACGACACCAGCAAATACAGCGTCGGGATCGACATCAACACCTCAGTCAGCCGCATCAGCAGCGTATCCACCCAGCCGCCGAAGTAGCCGGATATGGCCCCCACCAGCAGACCGATGGGAAAAGAGATGCCGATGCCCACCAGGCCAACGAACAGGCTGACGCGCCCACCGTAGACCAGACGGCTGAAGTAGTCGCGACCTTGATCGTCCGTGCCCAGCAGGTGTAGCCGCGCTACGGGCAGCCCTTCCTCCGTCCGCAGAGGGACAGTGCCGAATAGGTGTCGATCCCAGGGGATCAAACCCAACCAACGGTAAGGGGTGCCGGCCACAAACAGGCGGATCCCGGCGGGACGGCTGGTATCCACCAAAAGCGGACGTTCGCCCGTTTCCAGATCCACCGGCCCCTGGCGAGTTGGATAAACGTGGGGTCCCAGCCAAGCCCCCGACTCGTCCCAAAAGTGAATGGCGGTGGGGGGCAGAAGGGATCCCCCCGGCTGCGATTCCAGCGGGCTGTAGGGGGCGACAAACTCGGCAAAAATGGCGCAAGTATAGAAAACGAGGAGGATGTAGGCTCCTGCTTGAGCCCAGCGATTTTGGCGAAGCCGTTTCCACCACTGCATGAGGCCAGGATCCCGGTTGGGCGAGCTTTCAGGGTAGCGATACCGCGCTTATTTTCCAATCAAATCTAGAGAGCCAGAAGGCCTGATTTCTGTAGTCTAGGTCTCTTACTCCGATCCCGAACAGCCCCAACTCAGGCTCCCCTCTCCCTTCTTCCCCAAGACGGCTCAGCCGGCCAGGGAATAGCTGGGGCTGTAGAGGGGCATCATTTCCATCCGAGCTGCGGCGATTGTCTGCGGCAGCACCCCGACCAGCCGCGCCAAAATGTCATCCGGCAACTGGCTGACCAAATCGGCAGAGAAAAATTCCTCCAAACTAAAAAGCAGCACCCGCGCCCGCTGGGCCGGCAGAGGATTATCGGTGATCTGCTGCAGCCAGCGCATCCAGTGCAGCCGCTTGGCATAGGCATTTTGCCGCTCTTGATAGCCCTGGGGATGCAACAGAGCCACATCCCCAATGGGGAGCACGCCGCTCGAATCCACATCCAAGGGCCCCCCGACCGCAGCCCCCGGCCCGGCAAACTCGGCATGAAACGTCTTGCAGATGATCAGGGCGTTGGGCCGCTGTGGATCCACCATCAGCAATTGGCCACTGCTGAGGCTGCGAATCAGTTGACCTGGCTCAACCCACTGAACCAGGCTATGGCTGTTGGGAGAGGGCTCGTTCATACCCCTTTAAGATATCTCAGCTCCCCTTACCCTTACATGAGATCTTCAACTTTCGCAGCTCTGCTTGACCGAATCTTCATATTGGCAGGAGAGGGCCGAATATAGGCTTCACTCAAGCTACCGGCATCTCGCCGATAACCCGGATGGCGATCCCTTCGCCGGCCTGGCAGCGGCCAATGCGACGGGCGTAAGAGTAGCCGGCGCTGTGGAGCTCTTGCAAAAGCTCTGCGGTGTAGGCGGGATCCACCGCCACCAGCAAGCCGCCGCTGGTTTGCGGATCCGACAAGAGCAACTGCTGCCACTCCGGCAGAGAGTTGGCCTCTACTCCCTCATAGCCCTGCCAGTTGCGCCGGGCTGCGCCGGGGAAGATCCCAGCTTCAGCTAAGGAGAGCGCTTCGGTCAAAAACGGAATGGCAGCCAAATCCAGCTCGGCGCTCACCCCCGAGCCCCGGCAGACTTCCAGCAGATGTCCCAAAAGGCCAAACCCCGTTACATCGGTTAGGGCGCGAACCTGGGCTCGCTGCGCCAGTTGCGGGCCGATGCGGTTGAGCTGAGTCATCACCTGCAAAACTTCCGCGTAGCCTGCCGCGCTGAGCTGGCCCTTTTTCAGGGCGGTGGTCATCACCCCGATCCCCAGCGGCTTGGTGAGGATGAGATCGTCGCCGGGCCGGGCGGTGGCGTTGCGGCGGATGTGCTGCGGGTGGGCCAGCCCTGCCGCCACCAGGCCGAAGATGGGCTCGGGCGAATCGATGGAGTGCCCCCCGGCCAAAGGGATCCCGGCTTCCTGACAGACCTTGATTCCCCCGGCCATGATCTCCCGAATGGCCGACAGGGGCAACCTGTCGACCGGCATGCCCAAAATGGCCAGGGCGAGAATGGGCGTGCCCCCCATCGCGTAAACATCGGAAAGGGCGTTGGCGGCGGCGATGCGGCCAAAATCCACCGGATCGTCCACAATGGGCATGAAAAAGTCGGTGGTCAGGATCAGGGCCTGCTCGTCGTTGAGTTGGTAGACGGCGGCATCGTCGCTGGTCTCGGATCCCACCAGCAGCGCCGGATCCGACCAGAAAAGGGGCAGCTCTTTGAGAATCTGCTGCAGCAGCGCCGGGGCGATTTTACAGCCGCAGCCGCCGCCGTGGGAGTACTGGGTGAGGCGAATAGGAGGCTCCATATCAGGCGAAGGGCGAAAAGGTGGGCTTGACTTCACTGTAGCGGCCTCTGCCGGCAACTGGAAAAGGAGAGCGCTGGGTTAAGGTTGAAGGGATCCCTTATCCCTACCGTTGCCATGGCCTTTGTTCCCTTGCACTTGCACAGCGAGTACAGCCTTCTAGACGGGGCTAGCCGACTGCCGCTTTTGATTGAGCAAGCAGTGGCTATGGGTTTCCCAGGGCTGGCCCTGACGGATCACGGCGTTATGTACGGGGCCATCGAGCTGGTGAAACTGTGTAAAAGCAAAGGGATCAAGCCGATCATCGGCAATGAGATGTATGTTATCAACGGCGATATTCGAGACAAAAGCCGCAAGTACCCCAAGTATCACCAAGTGGTTTTGGCCAAAAATACCCAGGGCTACAAAAACTTGGTCAAGCTGACCACCATTTCCCATCTCCAAGGCGTTCAAGGCAAGGGGATCTTCGCTCGGCCCTGTATCAACAAAGAGTATTTGGCGCAATACAAAGAGGGGTTGATCGTTACCAGCGGCTGCCTGGCCGGGGAGGTGCCCCAGGCCATTTTGCAGGGGCGGCCAGAAATTGCCCGCCAAGTTGCCGCCTGGTATCAGGAACAGTTTGGAGATGATTACTACATCGAGATTCAGGATCACGGCTATCGAGAAGACCGCTTTGTCAATGTGCAATTGGTGCGCATTGCTCGCGAATTAGGGATCCCGATCATCCTCACCAACGATAGCCACTTCATCTCCTGTTGGGATGTGGAGGCTCATGATGCTTTGCTCTGCATCCAAACAGGCAAATCCCTCACCGAAAAAAACCGCCTTCGCTACAGCGGCACAGAGTACTTGAAAAGCCCGGAGGAGATGCGCCGCCTCTGCCGCGATCACCTGGAGCAGGAGGTGATCGACGAAGCCATTGCCAACACTCTCAAGGTGCTGGAAAAGATCGAGGGCTATGACCTATTTGGGGAAACGCGCATGCCCGACTATCCGGTTCCGCCGGGCCATTCTGCCGATAGCTATCTCACCGAATTGGCCTGGCAGGGCCTGGCGAAACGCTGCGGCGTTGCCTATCCAGATCAGATTCCGGAAAACTATCAGGAGCGCCTGCGCTTTGAGCTGAATATCATCCAACAAAAGGGCTTCTCCAGCTATTTCCTGGTGGTCTGGGACTACGTTCGCTATGCTCGCGAACACGGGATCCCGGTGGGCCCGGGCCGCGGTTCGGCAGCCGGATCCCTGGTGGCCTATGCTTTGCAGATTACCAACATCGATCCCGTCAAATATGGGTTGCTCTTCGAGCGCTTTCTCAACCCAGAACGGCAATCGATGCCGGATATCGATACCGATTTCTGTATCGAGCGGCGGGGAGAGCTGATCGACTATGTAACCCGCAAATACGGCCAGGAGCGAGTGGCCCAGATCATCACCTTCAACCGCATGACTTCTAAGGCCATTCTCAAAGATGTCGGTCGGGTGCTGGATATTCCCTATGCCGAAGCCGACAAAATGGCAAAGCTGATCCCGGTCTCGCGGGGCAAACCGGCAAAATTGGAGGAGATGATCGGCGAGAACACGCCGGCTCCAGAGTTCAAAGAAAAATACGAGAAAGACCCAACCACTCACCGCTGGATCGAGCTGGCCCGCCTGTTGGAAGGCACCAACAAAACCTTTGGGGTTCACGCTGCCGGCGTGGTCATCTCCAAAGATCCTCTAGATGAGATCGTGCCCTTGCAATACAACAACGAAGGCCAAATTATTACTCAGTACTCGATGGAAGATATCGAGTCTCTGGGCCTGTTGAAGATGGACTTTTTGGGGCTGCGCAACCTGACGATGATCCAGCGGGCCGTGGAGCTGATTCGAGAGCACAGAGGGGTCACTATCGACCTGGATAACCTGCCATTGGACGACGAGAAAACTTACCAACTTTTGGAAAAAGGAGAGCTGAAAGGGATCTTCCAACTGGAGTCTTCCGGCATGAAGCAGGTGGTGCGAGAGCTCAAGCCTTCCAACTTGGAAGATATTTCCTCGGTCTTAGCTCTTTACCGGCCAGGGCCATTGGATACGGGCATGATCCCGGACTTTATCGATCGCAAGCATGGCCGCAAGCCGGTAACCTACGCCCACGATCTCCTCAAGCCAATCCTTCAAGATACCTATGGCGCCATTCTCTACCAAGAACAGATCATGCGCATTGCCCAGGACATGGCCGGCTATACCCTGGGCCAGGCTGATCTATTGCGGCGGGCGATGGGAAAAAAGAAAGTTTCCGAGATGGAGAAACACCGGGAGCAATTCGTCCGAGGGGCAGTAGAGCGAGGTGTGGCCAAGGAAGTGGCTACGGAGCTATTTGACCAAATGGTTGCTTTTGCCGAGTATTGCTTCAACAAATCCCACTCTACGGCCTATGGACTGATTACTTTCCAGACAGCCTATCTCAAGGCCAATTATCCAACAGAATACATGGCGGCGCTGCTTTCTTCTGTGGGAGGGGATCAAGACAAGGTCCAGCGCTACATCACCTATTGCCTGTCGATCGGGATCCAAATTGAGCCGCCGGATATCAACCGTTCTGGCCTGGACTTTACCCCTCAGGGATCCAGCATTTTGTTTGGTCTAGGAGCAGTGAAGAATGTGGGCGAGGGGGCGATTCAAAACATTCTGGCTGCCCGCCAGGCCGGAGGCCCCTTCACCTCTTTGGCCGATTTTTGCCAGCGGGTGGATCTGCGCGTGGTCAACCGCCGCGCCATCGAGTCGTTGATCTGTGCGGGCGCTTTTGATGGTATTTCCGGCAACCGCAAACAGCTAATGGCGGATCTGGATCCCATCCTCAATTGGGCAGCGGAGCAGGCTAAGTCCAAAGCCATTGGCCAAGCCAGCCTGTTTGATTTGTTGGGCAACGACCAGGGATTTATTGAAGCTCCGCGGGGGCCTGCAACTGAAGATTTTCCACCGCAAGAAAAGTTAAGGCTAGAACGGGAGCTGTTGGGCTTTTATGTTTCGGATCACCCGCTGCGGCGGATTCAAGAGCAGGCGCGGCTGTTGGCTCCTGTTAACCTCTCCGATTTGAGCGGCTACGCAGCCGATACTTCTGTAGGCATTCTGGCCCTGCTGACCGCCATTAAAACGGTAACCACCAAGAGAGGGGATCGCATGGCCATTTTGCAACTGGAAGATCTCACCGGCAGTTGCGAAGCGGTGATCTTCCCCAAAACTTACGAACGTTTGCGCCATCGTCTGGAGGTGGATCAACGGCTCTTTATCTGGGCCAAGGTGGATCAGCGGGATGAACAGGTGCAATTGATTGTCGAGGACTTACAGCCGATTGAATCGGTGAGTTGGGTTACGGTGGAACTCCCTCTGGACTCGGCTGGGACATTGGAGGATCGATACCGTTTGCAAACATTGCTTGCCCGCCAACGTTCGGAAGCCAAGGAAGAAAATCGCATCCCTGTTGTGGCGGCCATCGTCGCCCCTCCCCACACGCTCTGGGTGAGGCTGGGATCCCAATTTTGGGTTAAAGATGCCGAGGCCACCGTGGCAGCTTTGCGCCAAGCTGGCTATACCGCCCGCAGCGAAGCGCTAGCCTCCCGATAGGCAACCCAACTGTTGTCCCAGCCAGGCGCGCAACTGCGCCGCCGTCAGCCGCGGCGAGGGGCGAGGCAAAAGCCGTTCGGGATCCCCGGCCACCTTCAGCACGGGAACCTCCAGGTGGTAGCGCTCCCACCAGGCGGGGTTGGCGGTGATGTCGCGGATTTCCAGCTCGCCGATTTCGGGGATCTGCCGCAATTTCTCCGCTAGGCCCTCGCAGAGGTGGCATCCGGGCTTGCTGTAGAGAATCAGCGGCGGCCAAGGCATAGGGGATCCCTAGGGAGTAACGGCACAGGCCAGCCGGCGGTGTTGCAGCGAGGGCATCTGCCGCCGGATAAGCTGTAGCCGCTCTGGGGCGATCTCGGCAATGGCCACTCCTGGTTTTTCGCCGCCGGCATCCGCCAGGATCGTCCCCCAGGGATCCACGATCATGGCGTGGCCATGACATTGTCGCCGCTCGTAGTGGGTGCCCACCTGGGCGGGGGCGATCACGTAGCAGGTGTTTTCAATGGCCCGACACTGCAGCAAAACCTGCCAGTGATCCCGACCCGTGTAGGCGGTAAAGGCGGCGGGGATCAACAACACTTCTGCCCCTCGATCCACCAAGGAGCGATATAGCTCAGGAAAGCGCACGTCGTAACAGACCGACAAACCAAGGGTGCCTAGCCGCTCCTCCTGGCAGACAACCACCTCGTTGCCGCTCACCACCGTGTTCGACTCGCGGTAGGTGTTGCCGTCGGGCAGGTTGACGTCGAAGAGGTGGATCTTGCGGTAGCGGGCCAGCTCCTTGCCCTCGGGGCTGTAGAGGGCCGCCGTGTTGTACACCTTGCCCTGTCCATCCGGCACCGGGTATCCCCCGCCCAGCACAAACACCTGGTAGCGCTGGGCCATCTTGGCCAAAAACTCTTCGGCCCGCTGCGCAATCTCCGGCGCAAGGCGGGCTTTTTCTTCCTCCGGCCCCATGAAGGCAAAGTTTTCCGGCAAGGTCACCAGCTCACAGCCCCGGCGCGCCGCAAAGTCAATCCACTCCTCTGCCTGTTGCAAGTTGCCGGCCAGATCGGGGGTGCTGGTCATCTGCAGGGCGGCTGCCAAGTAGGATCGCATAGGAAAACTCCAAGGAGACTCAAGGGATCCAGCCGGCTAGCCCACCAGGTGCCACCAGCCCAGGGCAGGCCCCACAAATCGCACCACCACCCAGACAATGGCCAGGAGAATAATGCCGGCCCAAGCGCCTCGAGTTGTCCAATTGTAGATCGTGCGGGCTTGGGCTTTGGTGAGAGGAATGTCTTTGAGCTGGGGAAAGAGCAGCTCTTGGTCGGGAGTCGGTCTGTTTCGGGTTTTGCGGCGCTTGGCTTCGCCCATAGGGTGGCCTCCAAGTTGGCTTTTGCTGTGCCGGGGTAGTGACCATCATCTTAATGCTGTTACGCTTCCGGTGCGCCCACAACTTTTCCCAACGGCAGGGTGGCTCGGGATCCCTGTTTTGCCGATCCACATCGGCGAGAGTGCTCCGCCAGTCGCTTAAGCAGAGGGATCCTGGCTAGATCCATGCCTTGCCTCCGCCGACGAACCTATGTTGGTTGGCCACTGCTCCCGCTAGCCGGAAATCCACAGAGGGGATCCCTGGTGCTCTTGGGGCCGGCTGCCGTCTTCTTCGGTAATGGCCACTGCCCGCACCCATTCTGTGGATGCGAACACCGGTGGCAAGCGCAGCTCCTGTTCTTGGTTTCCCGCCGCATCCACCCGGAAAGCTGTGGTGAGGATCGCCCCCGCCCTATCTTTGGTGAAGGGCGCTTCCGGCTCCAGCACCACCCAGAGCGCATAGACGCGGCCTTCCGGCAGCGGCGGCAAACCGCGGGCTACCAGCCTCCCCTGCAAGCGCTGCGGATCCACCTCCACCGTAACCGAGCCAGTCACGTTTTCTGCCGTCGGTTGCAATTCATATGTCACCACCTCGACCGGGATCCCTTGCGTCTGGGCCAGTTGCAGCCTGCGCCACAGGTAGAGATTCCCCAGTCCCAAAGCCACGATTAACCCTGCTGCCAATGCCGCCAGGCCCCGCCAGCGAGGGGATCCCTGAATTGTCGTGGAGAGGGGTTTGGGCGCCGGCTCTGTGTAGGCTTGCAGCAGAGAAGCCCGCAGCGCGGGGGGAGGTTGCTTCTCTTCGACGCCGTAGGCCCTTTCCAGGGTCTGTTGCAGGGCTTGCAGCTCCTGCTGCAGCTCCGGGCGCAGCTTGAGCACCGCTTCCAGGCGGTCGGCCTCTTCCGGGGAGAGATCCCCCAGCAGGTAGCCGGCCAGCCACAGTTGCAGTTCTTCGGGAGACACAGACTCGGCTTTCATGGGGCGCCTCCCAGCAACTCGCGCAGCCGCAGCAAGCCTCGGCGGGCTCTGGCTTTAACCGTTCCCAAAGGCAGATTCAATTGCTTGGCGATTTCTGTTTGGCTCATGCCTTCGTAATAGGCCATTTTGAGGATTTGGCGTTGATGTTCAGATAGCTGGGCCAAAGCCGTTTGCACCTCGACCGCCTGCTCTGCCCCGGCCAACTGCTCCAGGGCCGGATCCTCGGCGGCATCGCCCTGTAATTCCACTCTGCCCCGTTCCAGGGATCGCTGTCGATTGCGCCAAGAGCGCAGCCGATCCAAACAGCGGGAGCGGGCCAAAATGCCCAGGTAAGTGCGCAGGGATCCCCGCTTGGGATCGAAGGAAGAACGGGCCAAACTCAAAAAAATGTCCTGCGTCAGATCTTCGGCCTCGGCAGAGTTGCCCAGCATCTTGCAGGCGATTCCGTATACCAAACCGGCGTGGCGGTCGTAGAGGATAGCCAAAGCTTGCGACTGGCCTGCCTTGAGGGCTGAAAATACCTCTGCATCGCTTCTCTCCTGCAGAGATCCCTCGGCTTTGTCATCCTCGATCTTCATGGGGGGAAGGAGAAAACAAAACGGCGACGAGAAAGCACTTAGTAAGAAGCAGGCCTTGCCTAAGGCAAGCCAGAAAGGACAGCGGCTCCCATAATCTATCGCCTGCATAGATGGAGGTCAATCCTACTTGAAGAAGTACAGAAGGCCCAATCCCGAGCTGGAATCGGGCCGAAACAAAACAGCAACAATTGGCCAGAAAAATGACTGGAATTGTAACAACCTGGCCGATCTAGAAGGCAGCCAAGCCAAAGAACGGCCCACCCGGCAGCGTGCCCACAGAGGTGGCGCGACCTGTATTCAGGTCAATTCGATACAGGGTGGAGCCGCCGATGGCAAAGCCGGTATCCACCCCGCCGACCGTGCGGATGTCAAACCCGCCCACCGGGCCGAAGTTCACGCCCAGGGGGCCAATCGGCATTTGCACCCCCTCGTTGGGCGGATTCTGGAACAGCAGCAGGTTGCGCTCGCCGTCGATGTTCAACAGCCGTGTGGATTGGGTGCCGGCCACGTTGTTGGTGTAGGCGGCGGCGGTAACAGCCGGTCGGGATCCCTGCAGTTCCATTGGGCCAAAGGCCAAAGGTCTATCTTGGATCACTTCGCCCGTGTCCACATTGATGCGGAAGTTCTGGCCGTTGGCTCCCACCAGGCGCAGCCGATCCGGAACGGGGTTGAAATCCATGCCGGACAGCGTACCCGCCGTAAAGGGAACCGACAGGGTACTGGCCACCGTAGCGGCGCCGGTCTGCAAGTTAATGGTGTAGAGGATGTTGGCGTCGGTGAGGCCGTAGAGCAGGCGATTGGCAGGACGCACATCAATACCGATCAAACTACCACTCACCCCCGTCACCGTCAGGGATCCCTGTACCGAGGCATCGGTGGAGCGGATGAAGGTGAGGCGGTTGCCGCTGCCCAGGGCCACCAAATCTGCTTGGGAGGGGATCATCGCCATCGGAGAAGCATTGCTGTTGCTGCAGCCCAGCAGAGCTAAGCTACCGGCTGCCACAGATACGGCCACACACTGCAGGTGCTTGCGCATGGAAAATGCTCCTTAAAAAATTGACAAATTGTCTCAGTCGGTGTCAGGATTGTTGACAACAAAACACCCCTCTGCGCCACAAGACAGGTGGCTGCAGATTGCTGCGGCAAGCAGCACTCTCTTTTGCCGCTAGAAAGGCAGGCTAGAGGGATCCCATCCCCCAGCCGAGAATCCGCTTTTGCCCTTCCATTGAGGGGGAAGGCCAATTGTTCTTCCCAAAGGGGAGCGCGTGGGGCGCTTCTGTAGCAATTACTCCCATCCTCCCTGCTTGGATGCTCAGGATGGAGAGGTTTGGACAGAGATTTTAACTAGAGGCGCTGGTGTAAAAGCGCAGGGCAAAGCGCCAGAACAAATGGGATCCCCACAGCAGCCCCGCCGCCAGCAGGGCGGATCCCACAAGCCAGGGCCACTGGATCCGACCCAGCAAGGCTTCTGCCGGCACGGTGGTCAAGAAAGCCACCGGCACGACGAAGGTAAAAAACAACCGATAGGCCACCGGATAGGCCACCAGCGGGAATCGCCCCGCCTCCACCAAGCCCCGCAACACCTCGGTGACGTTGTAGATCTTGACAAACCAGATGCTGGTGGCCCCCAGCATAAACCAGAGGCTGTAGAGGATGACCAACCCCAGCAAAAGGGGCACTAGGCCCAGAACATAGGCCCAGGCCGGCAGCCGCAACTGGATCCCGGCGTAGAGAATCAACAACAGGCCACAGCCAATATCCACCAGGCCCCAGGGAGAAAACACCCGAGTTGACAGCCAAAACTGACTGCTGATGGGCTTGAGCAACACAAAATCCAGGGTGCCTTCCTGAACTTGTTGCACGATGCGGTTTAAGTTGACGTTAAAAAGGCTGGCCGACACCCCCTGCAAAATGGTGAACACCCCCAAGACGATGAGCGCCTCCGGCCAGCTCCAGCCCCCCAGGCGGTGCCCCTGCTGGTAGAACAGCGACAGCCCAAACAAAGCTGACCCCAGGCCGCCCAAGCTGCTGAGGCTGGCAAAGACAAAATTGGCCCGGTACTCCATTTCTGCAGCTACAGAAGTGCTCCAAAACAACCACAACACCTGCAAATAGCGCAGCACTTGGGTTTTCTCCCATCTCAGCGTTCATTCCACTTGCGGTAGCAGCGGGCAGTAATCAAATAGGGGTGAAACACTTCTAAGAAATGGCTTTGTAACACCTGAAAGAACTCCTCGATCCGCTGTGAATCGTCGAGATGAAAGGGAAATTCGCCGTTAAACCCCTTGAAAAAATACCAGTTAATCAAGAGCTTACCTGCCGGCTGGAGCCAGTCGTCAAATTGCCGCAACTGCGCCGCCGGATCCGGCAAATGTTCCACCACATCGAAGCAGATGACGGTGTCAAAACGGATCCCTTCCGGGAAGGTGTCTGGACAGTGGATGCGTTCGCTTAGGCCCAGCTTTTCCGCCCGCAGTTGCACAAACTGCCGATGGATGGGGTTGATATCCCAGAAGATCACCTGCTCCACCGCCGGGCAGAGGGCCGCCCCAATGGCGTGGGTGCCGATGCCGCCGCCAAAATCCAACACCCGCCCACGGGCATGGTCGGCCACCAGGCGCAGGGTATCGCCGATGTAGTCGGTGCTGCTCAGGTGCCAAGCTGCCAAGTCCAGCAAATAGGCGGATCCCACCCGATCCCGGTAAAAGATCTCCGCCTGATCCCAGATGAAGTCGCGCCGGCCCAGCTCTGCCAACTGTTGCTGGCCAAGCCGCAGCTTCTCCCGCAGCTCGGCGGCCTTGAGGCCGAGAAAGGATCCCAAGTGAGCTTCCAGGTCGAAGCCATTTTGCCAGTAGCCGCTCAGGGCAGGGGGAGTGGGAGTCACGGGAACCCAAAACTCGGCAGGGGGTTGGATTGAAAACCATTCACGCCATCAAGCGGCGGTGAAGTCGTCGTTCTCTCTGGGCGTCTCTTTCAAGGTTTCTCTCTGGGATCCGGTTGGGGTTACATTGTCGCCGAGGGCCGGCGGCCTCAACAGGGCTGCCAGCGTCTCCGGGCTGAGGCGGTCGGTGCTCTCCACGATGGCGGTTACATTGGGCCCAAACCCTATCTTGTCCAAAAGCTGTAGCCGATGAGACAAAACCCGCTTGCCGTTGACGAACAAACCATTGGTGCTGCGGCGGGATGCGGAACTGCCGTCAAAGATCATATAGCCGTACCCAGCCCGGTTCTCTTCCGGGATGCGGATGATCAGGGCGTGTTCGCGGGAAACACAAGAGTCGTAGAGGCGGATGTGGTTGCTGGCTGCCCGGCCCACCGAGTAGTAAATCTTGTCTAAGACAACGCCGCGCCGACCCATCCGATCCGTGAAGATCAAGACCAAGTGAGGAGGGCTGGGTTGGGCAGCAGGAGCGCTCATGCTCATCTGTGGATACGCCCGGAGCTGAGGTGGTCAGAAAGGGCAGACTGGGAACAGTCAGGCAATCAAGCCGCAAAATGCGGATCCCCCTCTCTTCTCACCCGCTATAGGCTTGAATCATACACTATCCTAGGTCAACCCATACCGACAGCGCCTCCTACCCCCTCTTTTTCTCAAGGGCAAACAGGCTGAGAAAGTGACATCCTCTCCCGCTAAGCCCTGACGGGCTGTAGACGGGAGCTTCCGAGAATCACTTCCCGGAGTTGCTGCTTCAACGGACTGGTAAACCAG
>NZ_JBSSEF010000036.1:0-30225 GCF_054061455.1 Thermostichus sp. OS-CIW-20 | reverse complement strand
TATGAAGCTCCGGCGCCTCAGGTGGAGAAGACCGGGGAAGTTGTGGGAGTAGACTTAGGTATCAATCGCTTGGCCACCTGTTCCGACGGGGAAGTGTTCGAGAATCCAAAGCCCTACCGCAAGGCGAGGAAGCGTCTGGCCAGACTGCAACGGCGGCTGAGTCGCAAGCAGAAGGGATCCGCTAACCGTAAGAAGGCAGTAGCACAGCTCGCTAAGGCCCATAAGCGGGTGGCAGACATTCGGCAAGACAATCTGCACAAGCTAACGACCTACCTGGCCAAGAAGTATCGGGTAGTGGTGATTGAGGACTTGCAGGTGAAGAACCTGCTTAAGAACCACAAGCTGGCAGGAGCGCTGTCAGATTGTGGCTTTTACGAGTTTCGGCGACAGCTAGAGTATAAGGCCCGGCTCTACGGCTGTCAGGTGGTGGTGGCGGATAGGTTTTATCCGTCCAGCCAACTGTGTTCTCGCTGTGGGCACCGACAGAAGATGCCGCTACAGGAAAGGATGTTCTGCTGCCCGTGTTGTGGTCTGGAGCTAGACCGCGACTTGAATGCAGCCCTAAATCTGTTGCGGTGGTACAGAACTACCTCAAGCTCTGGGGGAAGTGACGCCTGTGGAGATCCCTCTGGCGGGGTGGTAGGGGTGAACTCTGCCGCTAGTCATGGGTCGCTGAAGCAGGAAGAAAGCAGCGATGCTGGGCAAAGTTCTGCTTTGTTCAGCGTTGCATAAGTCTTTCGGAGCGGACTTCCTCGGCAAGAAAGGATTCTGTCCCGCAGTCGAGGCCATCAAAGGCCAGAGCCATTGCTTGCGGATCCAGATCGCGCATACGGGCTCCCCCATGGAAATGCTCGGGATCCCATCTAGAATAGGCGACGACAGGGCGAGAGAGGAGGCGAGCTGCGGTGACCTTCGCCCAGTGGCTGGGGCTGGCAGCATTGCTGGGTTTGCTGGTTCTGCTCTGGCAGATCCGGCAGATCCTGCTGTTGGTGTTTGCGGCCATCGTCTTGGCAGTAGCTTTGGATACCTTAGCCCAGATCCCGCAGCGCTACGGCTTTCGCCGCGGCCCCTCGCTCCTCATCACCGGTTTGACGGTTCTGGTGGGGGCGATTCTGGTGGGGCTGATCGTGGTGCCTCCCTTGGCGGATCAGTTGCGGCGGCTGTTTACCGATGGGGTGCCCGCCGGGATCGTGCAGGCGCAGCGGCTGTTCGAGAGCCTCATCCTCTCGTTGCCGACGGATATCGAGCTGCCGACGCTGCGGGAGTTGGCCAATAGCTTGGTGCCCCAGGCCACCGAGTTGGTGCGCCAGGTGCGCGACTTTTTCTCCGAGTCCTTCACCGCCTTTTTCGCCACCCTGCTCAATCTGTTGTTTGTGATCATCCTCACCATCCTGTTGTTGGTGGATCCCCAGGCTTATAGCCGCGCCTTTGTCTCGGTTTTCCCGGCCTTCTACCGCCCCCGCGTCCGCTACATCCTCAAGCGCTGCGAGCTGGCGCTGCGAGGGTGGCTGGTGGGGATCCTGTTCACCAGCAGCTTGGTGATGCTGCTAAGCGGCATTGGCCTCTGGATTTTAGGTGTGCCCCTGAGCCTGGCCAACGCGGTGCTGGCGGGACTGTTTAATTTCATCCCCAACATCGGCCCCACCCTGAGCGTGGTTGCCCCCATGCTGGTGGCCCTCACCGATGCCCCCTGGAAATCGCTGGCGGTGCTGGGGCTCTACATCCTCATCCAGCAGCTCGAAAGCAGCGTCTTCACCCCCATCGTCATGTCGCGGCAGGTGTCGCTTTTGCCCGCCCTAACTTTGGTGGCCCAAGTTACCTCGGCCTTTTTCTTCGGCGTGCTGGGCTTGTTTTTGGCTGTGCCGCTGGCGGCCATCCTGCAGGTGTGGATCCAGGAGGTGCTGATTCGGGATGTGTTGGATCCCTGGCAGGGATCCCGGGCCCGCCCCTTGCCCCTGGCCAAGGGAGATGGGATCCCGGCTTCCCAGGAGAAGCGGAAGCCTCTGCAGCCGGAGAACGAGAACGCCATCCTGCTGCCGTGAGGGTAGAGAAGTTACGGGAGCCGCGGGAAACGTAATCCTCCTTCACATTTCTTCCACAACTGCAGAGGCGCTTCTATAGTGAGGATCCCGTCTCCATCCGTCCAAGGATCGGAACCGCCATGTCCCACTTCACCACCTTGCAAGTGCAAATCAAGGATGCCGACCTGCTGGAAGAGACCCTGAAGGAATTGGGCTACACCGTGGAGCGGAACGCCAGCCTGCGCGGCTACCTCTGGAACCGCACCCGCGCCGATCTGGTGATCCGGCAAAAGAACGGCTTCGACATCGGCTTTCGCCGCAACGGGGATCACTATGAGCTTGTGGTGGATCTGTGGGGGGCGGGCATCGATCCCCAGACCTTTCTGGAGCCGATTTTGCAGCGCTACGCCCACAAGAGCTTGCTGCGCTCTGCCCGGCAACAGGGCTATGCCATCGAGGCGGAAGAGCGCCTGGAAGATGGCACTATCCGCGTGGTGGTGGGGCGCTGGGTGTAACTGAGCCCACCTCCGCCGATGAACGGCAATCCTCAGCCAGCGGTGGGGTCTAGCCCTCGCCCTTGGGATCTGGTGTTGGGAGGACAAGCTGCCGCCAGCGGTGCCCCGCCCTACGCCTTGGTCTTAGGGGGTCTTGAGGGGGCGCGGCGGCGGCTCACTCGGGGTGAGGAGGCGGTGCGTCTAGCCACCTTGCCCCAGTTGCTGCAGTACGGGCCGGCAGGTCTAGCGGAGCTAGTAGCAGCCCTGGCCGGCAACAGCTCCTGGGCGGTGCGCTTGGCGGCGTGGCGGCTGCTCTCCCAGCTCGAGCAACCCGAGGCAGAGGAAGCGTGTCGGACCTACAGCCCCTTTCGGCCGGTGGGAGGAGCGCAGGGGGTAATCGCGGCCTATCGGCGCGGGGAGCGAGACTTTACCTACGCCGACTTGGAGGGAGTGGATCTGCAGGAGGCACGGCTGGGGGGTGCCAACTTCTACGAAGCCAATTTGAGAAAGGCTAACCTGCGCCTTTGCAACTTTAACGGCGCCCACCTGCGCCAAGCGGATCTGCGCCAAGCCAATTTGCAAGGGGCCAAGCTCAGTGGCGCCCTCCTAGAAGGAGCGGATCTGCGGGGAGCCGACCTGAGGGGGGTAAAAGTCAGTGGCACCAGCCTGCGCGGATCCCAGCTTTCAGACGCCACCCACTTGGAGGAGCGGCTGCGCCACATCTGGCAGTTGCAAAACTGGGGGGGAGAGGGGCAGGATCTGGCCGGCCAAGACCTCAGCAAAGCTGACCTGCGGGGGCTGGTGCTGCGGCAAATTTGTCTAAGGGGAGCCAACCTCAAGCGGGCGGATCTGCGCGGATCCAACCTGGAGGAAGCAGACCTGCGGGGGGCCAACCTGCAGCGGGCGGATCTGCGGGGGGCCAACTTGCAAAATGCCGACCTCGAGGGGGCCGATCTCAGCGGCGCCGAGCTGCGCCAGGCCCAGTTGCAGGGGGCCAACCTGCGCCGGGCTGA
Source organism: Thermostichus sp. OS-CIW-20 (assembly GCF_054061455.1). Classification (NCBI taxonomy): domain Bacteria; kingdom Bacillati; phylum Cyanobacteriota; class Cyanophyceae; order Thermostichales; family Thermostichaceae; genus Thermostichus; species Thermostichus sp. OS-CIW-20. The sequence continues at coordinate 26,697 of NZ_JBSSEF010000036.1, read as the reverse complement.
CCTCAGCCGCGCCAACCTGACTCAGGCCAACCTGGAAGGCGCCCAGATCGAGGGCCTCAAACACAGCGGATCCCAGATTGCCGGCCTCATCTTCCCCGACGGCACCCCCCTCAAGCCCTGGTGGTGGTAGGCTGACCACCGCTGCCAAATCCAAAGGAATCCCAAGATCCCCAAGCCCCCGCCCCAACCTGGAGCAGCATGAGAGTAGAGATACCTAGGGGGTACGGCTATGGTTTTGGCAGAACAGCTCTCAACCAAACCGCTCACCGACGACGAACTGCGCAAAATGGACGCCTACTGGCGGGCCGCCAACTACCTGTCGGTGGGGCAGATTTACCTGATGGACAACCCGCTGCTGCGGGAACCTCTAAAGCTAGAGCATGTGAAGCCGCGCCTGCTGGGGCACTGGGGCACCACACCGGGGCTGAATTTTATCTACGTGCATCTCAACCGCATCATCAAGCGGGAAAACCTCAACGTCCTCTACATCACCGGCCCCGGCCATGGCGGCCCCGCTCTGGTGGCCAACACGTACCTGGAGGGCACCTACAGCGAGGTGTACCCCAACATCGGCCAAGATGCCGACGGGATGCGCAAGCTCTTCAAACAGTTCTCCTTCCCCGGCGGCGTGCCCAGCCACGTGGCCCCAGAAACCCCCGGCTCCATCCATGAGGGGGGAGAGCTAGGCTATGCCCTGGCCCACGCCTTTGGGGCGGCCTTCGACAACCCCGATCTGTTGGTGGCCTGTGTAGTCGGGGATGGAGAGGCGGAAACCGGCCCTCTGGCTGCTTCCTGGCACTCCAACAAGTTCCTCAACCCCATCCACGACGGGGCAGTGCTGCCGATTCTCCACCTCAACGGCTACAAGATCGCCAACCCCACCATCCTGGGCCGCCTCAGCCGTGAAGAGCTGCAGAGCCTGTTTGTGGGCTATGGCTACAAGCCTTACTTCGTAGAAGGCTCCGATCCGGCCCAGATGCACCAGTTGATGGCCGCCACTTTGGACACGGTAATCCACGAGATCCAAGAAATCCAGCAGCATGCTCGTACCAAGGGGGATCCCAGCCGTCCCCAGTGGCCGATGATCATCCTGCGCACCCCCAAAGGCTGGACGGGCCCCAAAGAGGTGGACGGCAAAAAGGTGGAGGATTTCTGGCGCTCCCACCAGGTGCCGCTGGCGGATCTGGCCAAGAAACCAGAGCACCTCAAGATCCTGGAAGAGTGGATGCGCAGCTACAGACCGGAAGAGCTCTTCGACGAAAACGGCCGCCTGCGGCCCGAGCTGCAGGAGCTGGCCCCCAAAGGGGAAAAGCGCATGGGCGCCACCCCCTATGCCAACGGCGGCCTGCTGACGCGGGAGCTGAAAATGCCGGATTTCCGCCGCTACGCCGTGGACGTGCCGCACCCCGGCACCCTCGAAGCCGAAGCCACCAAGGTGCTGGGGCAATTCTTGCGAGATGTGATGAAGCTCAACCCCCACAACTTCCGCCTCTTTGGCCCCGATGAAACTGCATCCAATCGCCTGGACGCCGTGTTTGAGGCCAGTGACCGCACCTGGGTGGCGCCTATCTACGACTACGACGAGCACCTCTCCCCCGATGGGCGGGTGATGGAGATCCTGAGCGAGCACGTCTGCCAGGGCTGGCTGGAGGGCTACCTGTTGACAGGCCGCCACGGCTTTTTCTCCTGCTACGAAGCCTTCATCCACCTGGTGGACTCCATGTTCAACCAGCACGCCAAGTGGCTGAAGACCACCCGCCACATCCCCTGGCGGCGGCCCATCCCCTCTCTCAACTACCTGCTCACCTCCCACGTGTGGCGGCAGGATCACAACGGCTTCAGCCACCAGGATCCCGGCTTTCTGGATCACGTGGTCAACAAGAAAGCCGATGTTATCCGCGTCTACCTGCCCCCGGATGCCAACACCCTGCTCTCGGTGGCGGATCACTGCCTGCGCAGCCGCCACTACGTCAATGTCATCGTGGCGGGGAAACAGCCGGCCCTGCAGTACCTGGACATGGATGCCGCCATCAAGCACTGCACCCAGGGCTTGGGGATCTGGGAGTGGGCCAGCAACGACCAGGGCTCGGAGCCGGATGTGGTCATGGCCTGCTGCGGCGATGTGCCGACGATGGAAACCCTGGCGGCGGCGGACTTCTTGCGGCAGCACCTGCCGGACATCAAGATCCGGGTGGTGAACGTGGTGAACCTGATGAAGTTGCAGCCGCCCAGCGAACACCCCCACGGCATCAGCGACAAGGAGTTTGTCAGCATCTTCACCCCCGATAAGCCCATCGTGTTTGCCTTCCATGGCTATCCTTGGCTCATTCACCGCCTCACCTACCGCCGCCCCAACCACCACAACCTACACGTGCGCGGCTACAAGGAGGAAGGCACCACCACCACTCCCTTCGACATGTGCGTCCTCAACCAGGTGGATCGCTTCAACCTGGCCAACGACGTGTTGGAGCGAGTGGAGCGCTTCAAATACCGGCGGGATCACGTCCAGCAGTTGATTCGGGACAAGCTGGTGGAGCACAAGCAGTACATCTGCAAGTACGGCGAGGATCTGCCCGAGGTGCGCAACTGGAAGTGGCCCTACTAGTGGATCCCCCTTCCCCCAACTTTCACCTCTAGCCGCCGGCAGGGTAGAGTTTTCTTGGGCTCTCCTGCCGGAGCGTTCTGGGCGGTTGTGCTGGAGGTTGAGAATGTGAGGGGTTCAGAACGGGTGGATGCGGATACCCTTCCCCGGCTGGAAGAGGCGGACTGGGGAGGGATGGCCCTCTCCTTAGTTCTCGGCCTGGCCCTCTCAGCCCTGGTCATCGGGATCCGGCCCCAGGTGGCCGTCCCCTTTGGATTGAGCGTGCTGGGCTCGGCCCTGCTGGGATCCCTGCTTCTCCCGGTCTTGCGGCGCTGGAAGGCAGGCCAGGTCATCCGCGAGGAGGGGCCCCAGTCCCACCACAAAAAAGCGGGCACGCCGACCATGGGTGGCCTTAGCTTTTTGCCCGTAGGGCTGCTGGTGGCCGGCATCGGGAGCGGCTGGGATCCCCAATGGCTGGCGGTGGCCCTACTGACCCTGGCTTACACCGTGGTTGGCTGGCTGGACGATTGGCTGGTCATCCGGCAGCGCTCCAACAAGGGGTTGTCTGCCAAATCGAAGCTTTTACTCCAAGTTGGGATCGGCCTGGTTTTCTGTGGCTACCTGGCCTGGCAAGGGATCCCCACCGTTCTCACCCTGCCGGGAATAGGCGCCCTCCCCCTGGGCTGGCTGTTCTGGCCCTTGGCCTTGTTTGTGCTGGTGGGCACCAACAACGCCGTCAACCTCGCCGACGGCATGGACGGCCTGGCGGCAGGGATGGTGGCCCTTGTCCTGGCAGGGCTGGGGCTGACGGCAGCGGATCCCGTTTTGGCGCTCGTGGCCTTTGCCTTGAGCGGCGCCTGTCTGGGCTTTCTGGTGCACAACCACCACCGGGCCCGCCTGTTTATGGGCGATACCGGATCCCTGGGGTTGGGGGGCGCTCTGGCGGGGCTGGCGCTGTTGGGGGATCAGCTCTGGGCCCTGGCCTGGATGGGCGCGGTGCTGGTGGCAGAGGCCCTGTCGGTGATCCTGCAGGTGGGCTACTTCCAATACACCAAACGCAAAACCGGACAAGGCAAACGGCTGCTGCGCATGTCGCCCTTGCACCACCATCTGGAGCTGGGGGGCTGGTCGGAGGTGCAGGTGGTGGGGTGCTTCTATGGGCTAACGGCGCTATTGGTGGGGCTGGGCTGGGCCTGGTGGCACTGGGCCGGCGCTTGAGAGGCAGAGGATCCAGGGGTACCACGGCAGGGGCCAAGCGCCGAAGCCGGACTTGGGGCTGCTTTCGGGGTTGGGAGGAGGTCTAAACTGACTTAAGGGTTGTGGCTTGCCCTGGGCAGAGATTTGTCCATGGGTACAGCATCCTGTCCCCAACCCAAATGGCTGCAATTTCAAAAATGGTTGAAAAGGGCTTCTAGGCCGCCCGCAGAGCCCTCTAAGGCTGCAGGATCATCGACCAAAAGCCGCTCTCTTCATTCCAAAAGGGCGCCAGCGACTCTCCCACCACGTTCGGCCCCCAGTAGCGAGCGGTTCCATCCAGGGTAAAAGCCACCACAATATCGCCGGGGCCGATCTGCAATGGCTCCTCGCCCAAACTCAGCACCAGCCCCTCGCTGCCCCCTTCTCCGGGCGCAAAGTCCCAGTGGGCCGTTTCCGGGTTGAGCAGCCGTCCACCGCTGCGCATCAAGATCACCAGCCGAATCGGGTGAGGGGTGCGATTGCCGACTCGAAAGGCTCCTGTGCGGGTGGAGGTGGGGAAGGCAGACTCTGAGGGCAGGACAGGAGCTGCATTCCCCTCGAAGGAGCCTTGTGGGGATTTTAACATCGGCTGGGCTGCCAACCCCCGAACGAGAGCCAGACCCCAAACCAAAGCGGCAGCCAACCCCAGGGATCTCTGGCGCAGCTTGCCCCGCAAGGTCCCTTTCGGCGGCCCGCCGGCAACAAGAGCGGCAACAGCTTGGGTGATACAGGCAGGAAATGAGCGGATGGAAACAGACATCAGATTACCGCAACCAGGAGTGCTACATGCCGGATTGAGAAAGAAGCTGAGCGACCGTGACCTCGCCATTGGTGAGCAGATCCAGCCCGCAGGCGGCGTCGCGCTCAGAATAGGACGGTTGTTCAGCCACGCTAACACCTCTATCCTTGTCTGTTCTTCAATATTCATTCAACCTTCTCTCGGAAGGCGAAAACCGCTCCCCCCTCCCACCTGCAGTCGGCTGGGATCCTTCTAGGGGTTGACCGCTCGGCATTTCCACCCTTGCGGGCTGCGCTCATACAGAGTCCGTCGCTGGGGATAGATCGCATCTCCCTTGAGCTGGAGGTGATCCACCTCCGTTGGATCCAACAGCAGTAGGACAAATGTCGGCGGTGGCAAAGATGCCTTTTCGGGGGGCAGCTCTTCAACAAAAGCCTCGGGTGGGGCAAGAGGGCCTTTAGGTTCCGGCCAGAACCAGAGCAGCCGTCCTTTTTCCGAGATTTGTTGCCACAACTGTTGTCGGTGCTGCTGCGCCCGAGGATCCGGGTGGTCGGCGGTGATGGCCTCGAGAGTGCCGGCAATGCGAAATTGCTCGCGAGTTTTACAGAAGTACCAGCAGATCTGGGCCAGTGGGCAGTGGGCGATCTGGCAGATCTTCTCGCTGCGGCTGTCCACCGCCAACTGAATGCGGTCGGTATCCCCCAAAAATCCCCGGAAGACCACCGTGCGGTTGCGCGGGTGCCCCCAAGGATCCACCGTAGCCAACTGCAAATAGCGCACACCCGCGTCGCTGCGGTTGCGGTGCAAGGCCGCCTGCAGCAACGTCCGCCAAGAGGGATCCCCAGCCGGGTTATCCTTCAACTCGTTCATAGGGGTGCGCAGGTGCCAGCCGAGACTTTAGCCGGGAGGGGGAGGAGCTTCCGATTGCGGATCCCTGGCCTGTCCTAGTGAGGATTCCGGCCGAACGGAATGGGAATCCAGACCAGTTGGGTGAAGGGAATGAAAGGGATGCTCCAGACAGCCCTCTGCCAGCCCCTCGAAGCGTTCCGGCACCGGCTGTTTCACCGGCAATTTCTGGAGCACCAGAGCGAGATACTCGCTGTACCATGGGGAGCGAGCTTCTCGCACCTTGTGCCACACCGAGCGCGACATCAACAGCGTCCGCTCCACGTCCCGGGCTCCCAGCTTGAGCAAAAATTCCTCCCGTTCCGGCTGGTAATCGGTGGAGGCCAAAGCCAAAGCCTGCGGCGGATAGGCTTGGGTGAGCCGGGCCATCTTGGCCATGAGCTCAGGATAGAGCCAGGTGTAGGCGGGGTGAACCGTAAGCTTGGCCACATGCGGCTGCTGCCCGGTACGGTCCAACTTCAGGTTGAAATAGCCGATAGCGGTTTTCCGCTCCGGCTCATAGACACACATCTCCACCCGTTCCGTTTGGCTGATGACGCATTTGGCCTGATCTAGGAGCCAATCCAGCGGGCTGGTGCGAAAATCGCTCACGTCGCGGTCGTATACCTGGCGCACGGTGGCCGGCATGGATCCCGTATCCAGTTGGTAAATGGCGTAGGCATCCCGGTTGGTCACCGGCACCAGGTTGGGCAGCATGGGCTCGTGCTGGCTGAGGGCGGCCAGAATCTCGGGCCGGATCGACCAGTAGGTAATCTGGGCCAGCGGTTGGAAGCCGTTGTGGCGGTAGAGGGCCATCGCCCCCTTGTTGTGGATGTTCACCTCCAAGATCCAGGTGCGGGCCTCGCGAAAGTGCTCCATGCAGTGTCTGAGCAACTTAGAGCCGATTCCCTGCCGCCGGGCGGAGGGCACCACAGCAATGTGATCCACCCGCCAGGTGCTGCGGGAATGATTAAAGGGAGAAACTTGAATGACCCCCTGGATTTTGCCCTCCAGCTCCGCCACATGCACCGTAAACATGTGCTGAAAACGGTTGGGAAACAGGCTCAAAGTTTTCAGGGGGCCATACCACTGGCGCAGCCGCCGCACCTGGCGACGAATGTCCACCGAGCGGCCGCTGTACTCTTCATCAAAAGCTTGAGCCAAAATCTCCTCCACCGCCTCCAGATCACCCAGTTGAGCCGGGCGGAGAATCAGTTCGGGAGCCTCCTTAGGAGCTTTGGAATCCGGGTTGGGCTTTTCCGCAGGGTTGTCCATGCCAAAGTGTGGGCGGGAGAATACTCAAAGCATAGCTCAGGATCCCCCACTTCTTCTATCTAAGGGGGGCGTTGCTGCCACAAATGAGATTATCGGGCTTTCCGTTGGCCTTTGGCCAATCAGGCCCCCGCATCCAGCAACGCCAGGTTGCGGAAGGTAAAGCGCTTTTCCACAGGGCCGGTTTCCGTCTCTGTTTGAATGCGCCGCTCCGAGAGGATATAGTACTTGCCCACTTTGGTGTAGAGATCTTCAAATTGGCTGCGCCCACCCTTCTGCTCGCCAGTCTTGGCGTCGTGATAGACGGAGTCGTAGCGGTGGGAGAGGTAGCCTTCGCCCGTGTCGTGGCTGCTGAAGGTGTGAATAGTAACCACCATACCGTGAATATGCCGATGCACCATGGTAACTTGGTTGTCGCGCACGTGGTAGCGATCCCCTTCGGCTTTGCCGCCCACCAGGATCTCCACGGTGCCATCGGGTAGGATCTGGCCATAGCGAAAAGTGTTGTTCCCGTGGGTCTCGGCGAAGCTGCGGCGCACCCGGTGAACGGCAATCTCCCAAAGTTGATTGTGAATGGCTTTCCGGGCTTCCTCATCCTCCACGCCCGTAACCGTCGCTTTTAGGTCTGCCCCCACTCGCACCTGGCCCACAAAAGTGCGCTCCCCATCCCAGTAGGTGACCTCGGCGCTGTAGCCCGGAAAGTCGGGATCCCAGGTGTAGCGATTTTCGTAGGCGGCCCGAAACAACTCTTCGGCAGAAACTTGGGTCGCGGTCATCGAGTGTCTCCTGTCTTACTGGCAAGCGCTTCTCATGACCATCCATCATACTGCCCCTTGCTGCCAGGCTATCCCCCTAGCCGCCCGCGGCAGGAACCTGCGTTTGTTGACATACTCTCTACGCCCAGGGCCTGCTTCCCCACAGCGATCAGCCAGGGGTTTTCGCGCCACAAAGAGCTGACATAGCTAATTGCCCATCCGCCGCTGTAGGATAGAGGCATAGCCACTGGAGCTTCTCTTCCTTCGTCACCCTAAGTTTTGGCCTGCAAGTTTAGTTGCTGCTTTGATCCCCGGAGTATTCTCTGGAAAGAGCCTTTCTATTTTTGGTGGGTGAGGAGGAAGATTGAGAGATTTTTTTGACAATCGCGTCGGCAGGACGGAATCCCTAGCGCCTAACCTGTCGCCGGCCCAGACCAGAGTGGCAGCCCCGCCGGAGATGATGGGGCCAGTGCTGAAAATTGTCGGCAAGCAGACCTTGAGCGGCCACATTCCCATCGGCGGCGCGAAAAACTCAGCTTTGGCGCTCATGGCGGGATCCCTTTTGGCTCCTGCAGCTTGTCGAATTCACAACGTGCCGCGCCTGCTGGACATTGAACGCATGGGGCAGATCCTGACCAGCCTGGGGGTTAAGGTGTCCCATGTGGGCAATACCCTTGACCTGGACGCCAGCTCCCTCAAAACTTCCCAGGCGCCCTACGAGTTGGTCAGCCAGTTGCGGGCCAGCTTCTTCATCATCGGGCCGCTGCTGGCGCGGCTGGGAGTGGCCAGAGTTCCTCTGCCCGGCGGCTGTGCCATCGGCTCGCGTCCGGTGGATCTGCATGTGCGGGGCCTGCAAGCGTTGGGGGCAACGGTTCAAATCGAGCACGGCGTGGTTCATGCCTATGCCCGCAAGCTGGTGGGAACCCGCATCTACCTTGACTATCCCAGCGTCGGCGCCACCGAGACGCTGATGATGGCCGCTACGCTGGCCGAAGGGGAAACGGTGATTGAAAATGCTGCCCAAGAGCCGGAGGTGGCCGACTTGGCCCGTTTTTGTCAGGCGATGGGAGCCCGCATCCGTGGCGTGGGCACCAATACGGTTGTGGTGGTAGGGGTGCCGCGCCTGCACGGCACCGAGTACACGGTCATTCCCGACCGCATCGAGGCCAGCACCTACCTCATTGCCGGGGCCATCACCCGCTCCGAACTCACGGTTGGCCCTGTTATCCCGGATCACCTGCGAGCGGTGATTGCCAAGCTGCGCGACATGGGGCTGCGGGTGGAGGAAGAAGGCCCCAACCGGCTGCGCATTGCCCCGGCTCAACTCAGTTCGGGCTGGCTTTGCCAGGCAACCGATATCCAAACCTTGCCCTATCCAGGTTTTCCCACCGATGTGCAGGCGCCGATCATGGCCTTGGCTGCCCTGAGCGAGGGCAGTTGCACCATCGAGGAGACGGTGTTTGAAAACCGCATGCACCACATTCCCGAGCTCAACCGCATGGGGGCGGATATTCGTCTCAAGAACCGGGTGGCCATTGTCCGGGGGGTGCCGTCGCTGTCGGGAGCGCCGGTGGTGGCCACGGACTTGCGGGCGGGGGCAGCTCTGGTGTTGGCTGGCCTGGCGGCTGAGGGCTGCTCTACTATCCACGGGCTCCACTACATCGACCGCGGCTACGAAGCTATCGATGAAAAGCTGCGCAGCGTTGGGGCCAAGGTGTATCGCTGTAACAACCCGGCAGGGATCCCGGCCACCCCTCAGCCTGAACAAGCTGATGGAAAGGGGATCCCATTGCAGAATTGGCCCACTTGAGCCTACGCCGTTGGGGGGATCCGCCGGCCCCCTCCCCCTTGTTTTCTTGAGGGAAAAAGGATGCGGTAGGCTAGGAGCCGACAGCCCAAATTCAGGGAGAAGGGGTTGGGGATCGAGAGCCATGTCCCAAGTGTACGACTGTGTCATCGTCGGCGCTGGCCCTGCCGGCGGCTCGGCCGCCTATCACCTGGCCAAGCGGGGGCGCTCAGTGCTGGTCTTGGAGAAGGATCCTTTGCCCCGCTACAAACCCTGTGGCGGCGGCGTTTCTCCCATGGTGGCGGCCTGGTTTGACTTCGATTTCAGTCCCGCCATTTCGCTGAAGATCCGGCAAATTCGCTACACCTGGCGGGGCGGGGATCCGGTCGTGGCCGACCTGGATCTGAAAGAGCCGGTATGGATGGTGCGGCGGGAGGTCTTCGACCATTACTTGATCCAGCAGGCGCAAAAGCAGGGGGCAGCACTCCAGACGGAATGTCCCGTCTCCGGCATTGAGTGGCAGAGCGACCGCTGGCAAGTGATGACAGCCACCGGCCCGGTCTGGGGTCGGTATGTGATCGGGGCCGATGGGGCCAAAGGCTCGATGGCCAAGTGGCTCGGCTTTCAAAACCGGCAGCGCCGCCTGGCTGCCGCCCTGGAAGCAGAAGTGCCCGTCTCAGAGCCAAAAACCGCAGCCGCCCATTTCGACTTTGGCGCCGTGAGCAACGGCTACATTTGGAACTTCCCCAAAGCCGATGGCTACTCCATCGGGGCAGGCACCTTTCGGGGTGGCGAAAAACAAAACTTGCGGGAAATCGCCGCCGAGTATGCCCAAAGCTTTGGTGTGGACTTGAAATCGGTCAGGCAGTTTGGCCATCCCATCTGTCTTTGGGAGGGGGATCAACCCCTGCACAGCCAAAATGCCCTCCTGGTGGGAGATGCTGCCTGTGTCGTCGATCCGTTTACCGCCGAAGGGATCCGCCCCTCCCTCCTCACTGGCATGCTGGCAGCGCAGGCCATCGACCAAGCCCTGGCGGGAGATACCGAAGCCCTGGCGAACTACTCCGCCCGCGTGCAGCAGGAGTGGGGCTCAGAGATGCGTTGGGCCAAGCGGATCGCGGCGCTGTTCTACCGCTTTCCGGGCGTCGGCTACAGGGTAGGCGTCAAGCGACCGGGAGCCACTCGGCGCATGGGCCAGATCTTGGCCGGTGAGCTGCGCTACAGCGATGTGGCCAGCTCGGCCATTCGCCAGTTGAGCGCTGGCCTGTTGGCCTAGGCCGGCCGCTGGGAGAGGGGGGCGGGATCGTCGAAGCGCCTGCTGATCAGCAGGCAGTTGCGGCCATCTGCCTGGCGAGTATAGCTCAGGTGGGTGGAGAGAGCCTTCATCAGCCGAATACCCCGTCCCCCCTCGGATTCGACCTCGGCGTCGGGGGGCCTGCTGGCTGCTCGGTTCTGGAAGAATTCCTCCAAGTTGAACTCCTGCCCTTGATCCCAGATGCGCAGCTCCAGCTCCTGGGGCATCAGAACCAGCTCGATATCGATGGGTGTACTGGGAGACAAAGTGCGGTGGGCATGGCGAACGGCGTTGGTAAAGCCCTCCGCCAAGGCCAACTGGCATTCCAACCAGATGGGGCCCGGAATGCCGGCGTCGCGGAAAGACTCAAACCACGTCAAAACTTGGCTGAGAGCATCCAGGGTTGTGTCTACTCTCAGCGCAAAGGTCTGCTTTTCCCCCGACGGGATCCCTGCCGCGTTCAAAATCGAACCCCAAAGCTCAGACTGTTGCCTGGGCCCTCGCCCCCACCAGGGATCGGACCAGTTGATTCTAGACTAAGGCGCTGTTCAAGCCTGCCAACCCCCAACTTTGGGGGGGGCCACTAGGGGGCGATGATGAGATCCACGCGGCGGTTTCGCTGTCTCCCTTCCTCCGTATCGTTGTCGGCCACCGGCAGGGTGGGGCCAAAGCCAGAGGTTGTCCAGCTGATGGGGTGGTCTTCCGGCAACAGGTTAGCTAAGTAGTCTTTCACAGCGTTGGCGCGGCGCAGGGAAAGGTCGAGGTTATAGTTCAAGGAACCGATGTTGTCGGTGTGGCCGTTGACTTGAACGCGGGCGCCGGGCATTTCCCGCAAAGATTTGGCCACTTCTGCTAACAGGGAGGCCGCCTCAGGCCGAATCTCGGCCTTGTCGAAGTCGAAGAGCAGATCGCCCGGCAGGCTAATGGTTCGGGTTCCCACCTGAAAAGAGGTAGGGGTCGGCGTTGCGGTGGGGGCAGGGACGCTTGCTCCCTCCGGGGCGATCTCGGCAGTGGTGGCCGATTCTCGCCTCGGCTCAGGGGCCGCTGCTGGGGAAGACAGCCGTTGCAGCCGCGACTCCAGTTCTTCAACGCGGATCAAAAGCTGGATGGCCTGCTGGCGGAGTTCTCGAATCTCCCTTTCCAGATCCGTGGAGCCGCCGTGATTTGGATTCCCCTTTGGTGAATCTGCATCTGGGCTCACCGCTGGGAGACTGGCCTGGGGTGGAGACAGGGTGGGCAGGAGCGGCGGCGTGTTGGCCTGCGGCTGGGGAACTGGCAGCGGTTGGGTCTGAAGCGGCTGCGGGAGCACCATTCCCGCCCAGATGCCGCTGCCGACCAGGAGGATCCCACTCGAGAGATTGAGAAAGACCGTTGCACGTTCCGATGGGCGGGGCATCGCAGGCAAACCTCTGGCTAGATGGGCACAGGCGAGGAGCGAAAACCGGGCTCAACTCAACGCCTAGAGTCGATCCTATCCGGCGACCGCAGCTTGCCAAGGGGATTAGGGGCTGCTCAGGCTACCCCTTCCCGCCATCCTCGGCAAAAGCCTAGTCGAAGCTGAGACGGCCCCGATAGCGTCCTATGAGGATCAGGCCGTTGACGGGATCCGCACAATCGACCACAAAAGACGGGAAGCGAGGGTTGTCGCTGATAACTTTTACTCGGGATCCTGACAGGCGTTGCAGCCGTTTGACCCACAGCTCGCCATCCCTCTGAAAGACGTAGATGCCCTCACCCCCCAGCTCTTTTTGCCGTTCGACAAAGATCCAGTCGCCATCTTCCAAGGTGGGAGACATGCTGTCCCCTTGCACCCGAATCAAACTGAGCCCATCCGGGTTCCCCTTCAGATGGGCCCGTAGCCAGTTACGCTCAAAAGCTAGCACCGACTCGATGGACTCTTCCCGCACCAGCGCCCCCGCCCCTGCCGAGGCGACCACATCCACCAGAGGCACGTATACATACTCCGTTTTGGCGTCGCCAGCCTCCAGCCGCGGGGATCCCTCCCCCGTAATCAGCCAACTGAGACTCACCCCCCCCACCTGGGCAATTTTCACGGCCTTGTCGATGCCGGGCACGGATCCCTTGAGGTAACTGCGCAAGGCTGTATCGCTAATGCCGGCCCGCCGCCCAAACGCATAAATGGCCTCATCGCCGATCACCTGTCGCAAACGGTCGGCAAAGGAGGAATCAGAGGAGGTGGACATCGGCTTAACGCTACGGGTTGTGTACAACTAAATTTCTACCACTACCTGTTGACAAGTCAACCCTCGTGAGGGGCAGGGGCTTATGCTGGGTTGGAGGGAAGAGGGCAGGGTTTCCAGTAGTAGGATCTGAGAGACTTCACCTGCTCTGGCTTGCTCCCTATGACCGTCTCAGACTGGAAACGCTGGCTGGATCATTTTCTCATTGCCCTGGTCTTTCTGGTGTTTGCCGGGTTTGTCTGGTTTGTCTTCTCGGTAACGGGAGCTTTCATCGGGATCCCGCTGGGCTACAAACTTTGGCTGCGGCTGTGGTTGCCTTTGTTCCAGCCGGCACTGGGGATCCTGATGGCTGGAGCCCTGCTGAGTGGGGTGTGGGGTTGGCTGGAGAAACGCCACTCCCGCAATCGAGACCATCAGCAGAACTAAAGATCGGGCAGCGCCGGGAGGCGGCAGACTGGCTGTATACTGAAAACGTATCTAAATGTTGAGCACCTGAGGCGGTCTGGCGTCGTGTTTGTCTTATCCGGCTACGAGTATTTGCTGGTCTTTCTGATCGTCTGCGCTCTGCTGCCGGTCTTGGCTCTGGGAGCTTCTGCGCTCTTGGCCCCAAAGCGGCGGGGATCCCTGCGCCGCAGCACCTATGAGTCGGGGATGGAGCCGTTTGGCCAGGCCTGGATCCAGTTCAACATCCGCTACTACATGTTCGCCCTGGTCTTCGTGATCTTCGACGTGGAGACCGTGTTCCTCTATCCCTGGGCGGTGGCCTTTCATCGCTTGGGACTGCTGGCCTTTGTGGAGGCCCTGATTTTCATCGCCATCCTTGTGGTGGGCCTTGTGTACGCTTGGAGAAAAGGAGCGCTGGAATGGTCATGACCTCTCAGGAGCCGGAAGTCTTGTTTCCGGCGTCTGCCCCGCAAGTTACCACAGACCTCTCGAACAACGTCGTTCTCACCACGGTTAACGACCTGTACAACTGGGCGAAGATGTCCAGCCTCTGGCCGCTCCTCTACGGCACTGCCTGCTGCTTCATCGAGTTTGCAGCCATGCTGGGCTCCCGCTTCGATTTCGACCGCTTTGGCCTGTTGCCCCGTTCTTCGCCGCGCACGGCTGATTTGATCATCACGGCGGGCACGGTCACTATGAAAATGGCCCCAGCGTTGGTCAAGCTCTACCAACAAATGGCTGAGCCGAAGTACGTGATCGCCATGGGGGCCTGTACCATTAGCGGCGGCATGTTCAGCTCCGATTCCTACACGGCGGTGCGAGGGGTGGACAAGCTGATCCCTGTGGACGTGTACATTCCCGGCTGCCCGCCGCGTCCGGAGGCGATCATGGATGCTATTGTCAAGCTGCGCAAGAAGATCGCCGCCGAAGACATGCGGGAGCGGGGCCGCCTGCAACAAACCCACCGCTACTACACGGTCAAGCACAACCTCAAGCCGGTGCCGGAGATCATCACCGGCAAGTATCTGGAGAGCGAGACCCGCCAAGCTCCTCCACCGGAACTGGCGGCGGCTATTGGCCTGCCGGTGCCTCCGGCCTTGCAGACTGCCGACTTCAAGCAGGCGGAACAGCAGCTCAAAGCTTTGCGGGGAGGGATGTGAGATGACAGAGGACAAAGCCCAGCAAAAGCCGTCCTCGACAGCCGAGCCGACAGAGCCGTTGGCGACGCTGGAACGGGGGCCGGTTTCCCAGTTCCTCGCCGATAACGGCTTTGACCATCAGTACCTGGGCAGAGATGCCGCCGGGGTGGAGCTGCTGGAGGTGGAGCGGGATTTTCTCTTGCCTGTGTGTACTGCCCTCTATGCCTACGGCTTCAATTACCTGGAGTGCCAGTGCGGCTACGACCTGGGGGCAGGGCAACCCCTGGTCAGCCTCTATCACCTGATCAAACTGGCGGACGGGGCAGATCGGCCGCAGGAGGTGCGGGTTCAGGTGAAGCTGCCCCGCCAAGATCCGCGGGTGCCCTCGGTGTACTGGATCTGGAAGTCGGCGGACTGGCAGGAGCGGGAGACCTATGACATGTACGGCATCATCTTTGAGGGACACCCCAACTTGAAGCGGATCTTGATGCCGGAAGACTGGATTGGGTGGCCGCTGCGCAAGGACTATATCACGCCTGACTTCTATGAGTTGCAGGACGCTTACTAGGGGGGATCCCTTAACCGGCTGAGCAGCGTTCGCAGGACGTGAGAGAAATGTGGCCTTTTTTGCTCTTGGCAATCTACGCAGGGGGAGTTTGGTACTCAGCCCGCAAGGCGGATCGCATCTACTCAGGCTCTGGAAAGTGGGCGGTGTCGGCCCTCTGGCCACTGCTGCTCTTGACCAACCGCCAGTTTCGCCAAAATTGGCGTCGTCCCTTGAACAAGTGAGTCTATCCCCATTGGTAAGCCCTTCTAGGCAAGACTTAGGCTTGGGCAATCCGGATTTGCCCTTGTCGCCCTCGCAGGCCGACCGGAGGTTGCCAGAGCTGATCGGCAGCCGCATTCGCGCCCGAGGACCCGTGACCTTTGCCCAGTTCATGGAGTGGGCCCTCTACGAGCCAGGTCTGGGTTACTACGAGCGGGAGCATCTCCCCCTCGGCTGGGACTATCGCACCTCCCCTCACTTGGCGGCGGATTTTGCCCAACTGTTGGCTGAGCAGATCTTCCAGTTCTGGCACATTTTGGGATCCCCTCCCCATTTTGCGGTGATTGAGATGGGGGCGGGCAGCGGGCGCCTGGCCGAAGATTGGCTGGCCTATGTGTGCTCCAATTGGCCCGACTTCTGGCAAGCCCTGGAGTACGGGATCCTCGAGCGCTCTGCTTTTTTGCGGCGGCTACAGCAGGAGCGCTTGGCCGGCTATGGCGAGAAGGTGCGCTGGCTAGAGTGGGACGAGATCCCAGATGGTTCGGTAACCGGCTGTTTTTTTTCCAACGAGCTGGTGGACGCCTTCCCAGTCCATCGGGTGCAGGTGCAGGCGGGGGCCTTGCGAGAAATCTACGTGGATTGGGCGGAGGGGGAGGGCTTCCGAGAAGTGTTAGGGGATCTCTCTACGCCCGCGCTGGAAGCGTACTTTGCCCGCCTGGGGATCCCGATTGCCACCTATCCCTCCGGCTACCAAACGGAGGTCAACCTCAAGGCCCTAGAGTGGCTCCAGCTTCTGGCCCGCAAGCTGCGGCGGGGCTACGTGCTCACCCTTGACTACGGCCACACCGCCCAGCGCTACTACAGCCCCCAGCGCTTCCAGGGCACGCTCCTGGCCTACCGCCAACACGGCACCTACGCGGATCCCTATGTCTGGGTGGGATCCCAAGATCTCACTGCCCACGTGGACTTTACCACCTTGCAGCAGGTGGGGGAGTCTCTGGGGCTCAAGTGCCTGGGCTTCACCCAGCAGAGCTGCTTTTTGGTGAACCTGGGATTGGCGGAAAGGCTGGCCGCCCTCGGCCAAGTTGGCGACGAGGGGGGGGATCTGGGCCAGGTGTTGCAACGGCGACATGCCCTTCACGCTCTGCTGGATCCGCTGGGGTTGGGGAGCTTTGGGGTGTTGCTGCAGGCCAAGGGCTTGAGCGAGGCGGAAGCGGCCCAGCCGCTGCAGGGCTTTGTCGAGCCGGAGCTACACTTATGAACCTCACCTTTTGGGTGGGCCTATCGGCTGCTGCTCTGACCACTGCCAGTTTCTTCCCGCAAGCCTGGAAAACTTGGCATAGCCAAAAGGCGGACGATTTTTCTTGGAGCTACCTGCTGCTGTTTGGGGCAGGGATCCTGATGTGGGATCTGTACGGCCTGTTGCGCCAAGATGCGGTCATCCTGCTTGCCAACACGGTAACCCTGGCGCTGGTGGGAGTGATTATCCTAACCAAACTGAGAACCTCGGCTCGCTAGGGGGAGAGGGGAGTTGCTCTGCATCTGGCCTGGGTTTTAGGCCTTGCTTGCCTAGAACTCCTCCTGACTAAGGGATCCAGGCCAGTGCGCTGCTGCTCAGCGGCAGGCGGCGACGGCTGTTGGGGATCGGCAGCCCATCTTGCAAGTCCACCAGCCACACTTGCCCGCTGCGGATCGCTTGCCCAGTGCGGCTAAAGGGGGCCCAGGGATCCGGGATCTCCTCTTGCAAGGGCTCCAAAAGCGTGTAGGCCAACAGGCGGCCGTCAGGGGAAAGGCTGAAGTCCAGCTCAAAGGGATAGTCGGCCCGCCCCACCTCTACGGTCTTGCCCGCCGGGGCCGCGCCGCCGCTGCCGAACACCACTGCCAGCAAGCGGGGGGACTCGGTGTAGGCCAGAGATGCCAACGCGCCCTCACCAACAAACTCGGCCTCGCTGACCAAGCCGTAAAAGACGGGTGCCCTCGGCGAAAAAGCTCCTTTGGTTACGGATCCCTCGGTAACCCAAATCTCCTCGCTGGTGCCGGTATTGCTGACGATAAAGAGGCTGCGGGTGTAGTCGGGATTGAAGCGCAGCAAAGCCCCGAAAGCCCCATCGGGACGGATGGCCAAGGTTTGGCCGAACTGGGCCAAAAAGCTCTCCGCTGCCGCCCGCGGCTGCAAGGGCACAATCCCCACCCCCTGCCCCTGGGAGATGAGCAGGCTGCTCTCATCAGGGCTGATGAAAAAGTCTCCCCCCAAAGCCGTATCCAGATCCAGCCGCTCAAAGGGATCCCGGCTCCTTTTCTGGATCCCCAGTTCCGTCTGGACGGGAGCCAGGGGATCCCGTTGCAGGGGGATCCGCTCCGCTACCACCAGCTCCCCCGTCGGCGAGACCTGGAAGCGCAGGTTTTGGTAGCCCTGGTGGTCCAGCAGCAACCGGGAAGACAGATCCTCCAGATCCAGGCGGTAGAGATCCTGCTGCTGGATGGTGCTGGCGGTGGCAAAGTAGTAGACGAAGCGGCCATCGGCGCTGGGCTGCATCTGGGTAACCTTCAGCCCCGCCGGCGTCAGCAAAGTGGTGGATCCCGTCTCCAGGTTAAAGAGCAACAGCCGCCCCCGTTGGTCTGCTTCCGTGCCGATCCCCAACAACTGCCGATCCGGCGTGCGAAACTCGCCCTCAAAAGGCCGCGCCATGGGCTGGCCCCGCTCATCCACGGCTGCCTGCAGGCGCACCCGGTAGGTCTGGCCGTAGGGGGCCGGCTCTGTCAGCGTCCAAAAAAAGCGGCGGCCCAGCTTGCGCATCCGGCCCGGCAGAGGCGGCTGGATCTCCAGGTTGGCCGCAACGCTGTCCGCATCCATAGGGCGGTTGAAGGTCAGCACCATCTGCAGTTCCTGGGATCCCACCCGCTGCTGTTGCCAGTTAAAGTCCCGCACATAGGGGGCCGTGTGGTTGCCCAGCAAAAATAAGATCACCCCAACCGCCAAGTTGCAGAGGGTGATCCCGGCCACCCAGCGATCCAGAGGCTGGGTCAGCCCTCGCTGCAGAGCTGCATAGAAGCGACGTGCCGGCCAGGCAGACATCCGAGTCGTACAGTTTTCGACCTCTCAAACCAGATTAAGACACTTCCCAGGCACTCCGCGCCACTGCCCTCACCCCCAACCCCTCTCCCAGAGGGAGAGGGGAGTTGGGATTGGTCGGGAACGGGAAAACGGCTCTACTGCAGCATGACGAATAGAAAGTCTTCCAACGCCGTCAGGAAGGTCAGCACCTCGTCAGTTGCCTGTTCTTCCGTCAGGGATCCCAACTCGACGACCCGCTGAATCAGCTTTGCCACCGGAGTTGGCCCCTGCAGCAGCGGGGCCAGCCATTTCACCTTCTCGGCAGGGATGCGGATCCGCCCGTGGGTGGCCCCTGTCCACTGCATTTCGTAGGTGCAGTTCTCTTGCAGGGCCTTGTTGTACTCCTGGTGGAAGCGAGCGTTGTCCATCAGCAGGGGGTTGAATTGCACGGATCCCGCCAACCAATCTGCATCCGTCCAAGGTAGCACCAGGGAAGAGCCGGCGTGCTCGGCCCAAAAGTCGATGAGGCGATGGGCAGGCCGGATCAGCTCGTAGAGGTGCAGCCGCTCCATGACGCTGAGGGTTTCCAGCCGTTGCCGCACAAACTCCGGCACTTGCTTAAAGAGAGACTCCAGCGACCAGTCGGGCATATCCACCAGGCTTAAAAAGCCCAACCCCGCCTGCTGCAACATGCCAAACACCTCGGGGATCGTGAATCCCTTGTCGTTGGAGAGCAGATAGTTGTTCATGATGGCGGCATCTTCGGTATAGCTGGCCGGGTTCCACAGCACCGCCTTGGCCACCTCTTCCTGCAGGGATCCCATGAACTCCCGCACATGTTGCGCCCCCACCGCCGGCGGGACGTCGAATTGCCCCACCTTTTGCAAAGCTGCCTGCAGGCGGAGAAACACCTGGCGTTGGCGGCGGCTGTGGAGATTGGCGCGAATGATGCCCTCGGGCTTGAGGACTTTTTTCATCGCCCGCAAGCCCTCAGTGGGATCCGCCAACAAATACAAAACATCGTTCAGGCTGATGAAATCGAACTGGATCCCCAGGCGATCCAGCTCCAGCACGTTGAGGACGTAGCACTGGACATCGGTGAAGCCGTGGTGCCGCAGGCGTTCCTCGGTGAGCTTGACCGAAGCCGGCGACAGATCACAGGCCACGATCTGGGCGCCCGGATTGGCCTCCGCCATCATCAGCGTCTCCCAGCCGGAGCCACAGCCGGCGTTGAGCATCACCTTGCCCTCGGACGGGACGAGGGCGTGGGTGCGTAGGTACTGGGCGGTGGTATAGCTCATCTTGAACATCTCCCCCAGGGCATTGCGGGCCGACTGCGAGAGGGGCACGTTGGGGTAGGGCAGAGCCTCGTAGAGGCTGAGGGCCCGGTCTGCAGCCGAGAGGGCGGATCTGGTCATACGCAGAGGAAAAGCTCAACAGAGAGCGAGAGAGCGGTCGATGCAAAGGCAGGATGAATTTATGATTGAGTGTAGCCGTTGAGGGATCCGCTCAGAACTGGCTATGACTGCTGCTGCTTTGCCCCGTCGCCGCTCCCGTTTCTCCCTGGCAGGCACCCTGGCCGCCGTGGGCGGGGCGCTGCTGTGCGGGATCCTGGTGGTGCGGCTGCAGGTGCCGATGCTGGAGCGGATCAACCTAGAGGCCCTGGAAAATGCCGAGGCCCGCAAAAACCGCAACATCGCCCTGGCCACCACCCTGGGCTGGCTGGGCTACCGCAACCTGGGCGCCTCCTGGCTGTGGCTGGAGCTGATCCAGTACTACGGCGACGCCCCTGCTCGTGCCCAAACCGGCTACGGCCTCGCCTACGAGTACTTCGACCACATGCTGCGACTGGATCCCAACTTTTTCTTGGGCTACCGGCTGTCTAGCTTGGTGTTGGCCTATCGGGCCGGCCAGCCGGAAAAAGCTGTCGAGATTTTGGATCGCGGCCTGCAGCAGTTTAACCCCCAAAACAATCCCGACGCCTGGCGGCTCTACGTGGATCGCGCCTTGATCAACTTCATGTTTTTGGGGGATGCGGAAGCGGGCCGCCGCGACTACTACCAAGCTGCCGCCTGGCGGGAACAGGTGGGCCTGCCCGGCGACGACTTTCGCCAACTGGGGGACAACATCGCCCGCAGCCCCCTCAGCCGCCGTTCCCGCTTCGATGTCTGGCTGAGCGTGTTCAATGCCACCAGCGACCGGGATACCCGCCAGTTTGTTCTGGAACAACTGACCCAATTGGGGACGGTGCTGCGGACGCTGCCCACCGGCGAGATCGAGATTCTCCCACCTCCTCTGCCCGATTTTCCCGAGGAAGAGCCCTACCGCTTGCGCCTGTAATTCCAATCCCCTAACTGGGCAAAGATTGCGCTCTAGGGTTGTGACGTTGCCCCAAGAGGTGAGCTAAACTCTAACCCAAATTGTCATCCTGGAGGCCGTCTTCTTCACAGGACCGATCCCTGCGTCAGAGAATCTGCTCTCTCTGGCGCAAGCGAAGTGTTGCTCCCGCTGCCTCTCCTCGAAGAAGGGGCGGCTATCGTTCTTGCTTCCGGTTCGTGAAGACGCTCCAGGCTTTCGGTAAGTTCCCGCAGCTTCCCCATTTCTTATTATTTCTTAACTTTTGTTGTTCTGCACAATAGGAGTGATCCCCATGGCCTCAAGAACTTCTCTCCTGATGATGGCGGCTGTCCTTTCGGGCAGTTGGTTTGTCCTCCCTGCAGCGGCCCAATCTTCTGGGACAGCGCGAGTACGGTCGGTGGTGGATGGGGACACCTTTTGGGCAGACTTGAACGGCAGGCCAACCCGTTTTCGTCTTGCCTATGTGGATGCCCCAGAGCTGACGCAAGGGCGCTGGGGGCGGCTCTCGCAGGAAGCTTTGCAAAGCCTGCTGCCGCCGGGATCCCTGGTGCAGGTGGATACTCTCTACGTCACGCCAGAAGGGCTGCACATTGCCCAGGTGTACAACGCCGAGGGTTTGGTGAATTTGGAGATGTTGCGCCAGGGGCAGGCGGTGGTTTATGAGCGCTTTTTGTACGGGGCCAACCGGGAGCGCTACTTGGAAGCTCAAGAATTGGCCCAGGCGGCGCGACGAGGTTTTTGGCAGCAACGCAATCCGGTGATGCCCTGGGAGTTTCGGGAGACAGCCGCGCAAACCTCAGCCTTTGCGGGATCCAACGTTTTGGACGGCTCCTTCCTGCGGGAAAACCCGGCAGCGGCTGCGGGCGTGGGCATTGCCACCGCGGTGGTGATGGTGGGCTTGAGCAAGCTGCTGTGGAGAAAGCCCAGCCGGCAGAGGGTGAGCATCCGCCAGATGGAGCGGGATCTCAAACAACTGCAGCGCAGCCTGGCCACAACGCTGGCCAGCCGCAAGCAACTGGAACGGCAGTACGATCAACTGCTGCAAAAGGCCGAGGATTGGTTTGTCAGAGCCCAAAAGGCCAGCCAACATGACCAGGACGAGCTGGCGCGCCAGGCTTTGGTGCAGCGGAACCAACACATGAGTGCTGCAGAGGCGGTTCGCAAATCTTTGGATGAAGTTGAAGCGCAGGCGGCAACCCTCCGCGAAGGCATTTCTCGCCTGGAAAGCCAGATCGCGCTGGCCAAGCTGGAACGGGAGATGAACAACTAAGCCTGGGGCGGCGGCTTAAGATGGGGGAGCATCTACCTAGTGAGCCAACTGGCAATGGCGATGAAGGCAAGAGTATCCCCTCTTTTAGCTGCCCTGCTGTTGGTGCTGCTTTGGCTTGGGATCCCCCTTGGATCTGAGTCAGCGAATGGGGCAGCGGCGGCGAGTGCCAAGATCGATCCTGAGATTGACCGGCTGTTTGAGGAAGCCTTTGCTGCCACCAACCGGGGAGATTTTGCCCGGGCAGAGGCCTTTTGGAGCCAATTGTTGCAGCGCCAGCCCGACAACCCGGCCCTGTGGAGCAACCGAGGCAACGCCCGCGTCAGCCAGAACCGCTTGCAGGAGGCTTTGGAGGACTATGCTGAGGCCATTCGCCTGGCTCCCAACGCACCAGATCCCTATCTAAATCGGGGGACGGCTTTGGAGGGGCTAGGGCGCTGGCAGGAGGCCATTGCCGATTACGAGCGGGTGTTGCAGTTGGATCCCAACGATGCGGCAGCCTACAACAACCGGGGCAATGCCGAGGCAGCGCTGGGAGAGTGGCAGCAGGCCCTGGCCGATTACCGTCGCGCCACGGAGCTGGCTCCTGACTACGCCTTTGCCCAGGCCAACTACGCCCTCTGCCTTTATCAGGTGGGAGAAACGGAAGCTGCCTTGCGCCTGATGCGGGCTTTGGTGCGCAAGTACCCGAAGTTCCCGGATATGCGGGCTGCCCTCAGCGCTGTTCTTTGGGTGCAAGGCCGGCAGGGAGAAGCAGAAAGCCAATGGGTGGCTGTGCAAGGGCTGGATCCCCGCTATGCCGACCTGGAGTGGGTGAAAACCGTCCGTCGTTGGCCACCGGCGATGGTGGCAGCCCTGGAGCGCTTCCTTTCTCTGCGTTGAAGAGCTGTCAGCAGACTCCCCTGCAACTCTGGATCGCAGCAATTCTTAATCTCATCTCAATTGAGAGGAGACATCGATCCTAGAAAGGAAAAGCCCCCACGACTCCCTCAAAAGAGGAAACGGGGCGGGCGCAGTGCCTCAGTCTAAATCGAAATAACAACATTGCCATCTTTGAGTTATGGTTTCGGACTTGGCTCTGCGCATTGGCGAAGCGGTTGCTAGGGATCCCCGCAGCCAGAGGCTCAGGTTGCAGCCTGTCTGGGGGGGCGGGGATTGCCTAAATTGGGATCAGGACAACTGAGGATCCCGGCAGCCAGCTCAACCCAAGCCCAAGAGAACGCGAAGGGATCCCGACGGTTTCGATAGACTGTGAGAGGGACAGTGTAAAAAATTGCTTCCTCGAGCTTCCTCCCGCTCTGCTGTGTTTCAGTTCTATCGCGGCGTGTGGTACTGACGTGAGTGCAATGGCCTTTTTCTCTCGCTATTCTTTCCTCTCTCCTGGTTGGAGGAGGGCACTACGAGCTCAGGGGAGCTGGGCAGGGCTGTTGCTCATGGCTCTACAGCTTGGGCAGCCCGCCGTGGCTCAGACAGAGACCCAAGTTTGGAGTGGCACTGGCCAGATCTTGAGCGGTCAGGGGCAAGGGGCCACGGTGCAACTGGTTCTGGAAACCGGTGGCGGACGCATTTGGACGCAGTCGGGGCCGGCGTTGGATGCGCCCTTTTCCGGCGGGCAGATTTCGGTTACCAGCGGCGACGGCACCTGGCAGATCCAACCGCAAGGGGATCAGTTGCTGGTGACCTTTTACCGCGGCGAGCAGATCATCCGCTGGCAACTGCGCCCCGTCGGCGAGGTTCCAGCCTCTTCTCCTCCTGTGCCATCCAGCTCCTTGATCGGCGACACCGCCCAACCGCTGGCTCTGCCTGTGCAAGAGCTGGTCGTTCCCATCCAGAATTTGCCTAACAATCGCTGAGGGATCCCGCGGGCAGGTCTCCCGGTTCAGACATAAGTAAACTACCCGGCTCCGACCGCCCCCCTTCCAGCCCCCTGCCCCCCGTATACGGGGGGCAGGGGGGCGGGGGGATTGAGGGGGGCTGGTTTACAGCAGCCCCCAAAAGCGCAATTACATTTGCCCCGTTGTAGTCTGCGTCCCCTTCCCAACCACAAGCCGGGTTGACACAACGGAAGCGCTTCCTTTCCCGTTGCCCAATCCACAGGCACTGGTGGCAGGTCTGTGAGCTGTAGGCAGGCGGCACCAACACAACCCGGATCCCTGCTCTTGCTGCCTTGTACTGCACAAACTGCCGCAACTGGTAGAACGCCCAACTATTCGACCGCCGGCGCTCCGTCTTGCTACGCGGCTGTTGGTTGACACGCTCCCGGATCCCGGTCAGGTCTTCCAAGGCAATAAAGCTGTGGGTTGCCTGCACCCTCGACACAATCGCTTTGGAGATGCAGTGATTAACCCAGGTTTGGAAGCGTCTCTCCCGGCCAGACAACCGTTGCAAGAGCTGCCGGCACCGCCGCCGACTAGACCTTGTGCCCTTACTGGCCTTGCGTTGGAGAACCGCTCTCAACCGGGAGTAGTGGTCTCTGACCCGGCTCAACTGCTGTCCACTCCAGTTATCCCCCTCTGAGGTGTGTGCAATATCTGTTCTGCCCAAGTCCACTCCAATCGCCTTGGGGGTGTTCTGGGGCTCCGGCAGGTCATGCTCGACGCAAATCTGGATGTAGTAGGAACCGTCCTGCCGTTTGACCAGGGTGGCCGCTTTTGGGTGGGTGCCGGCCAGCATGCCCCGTTGGTAGTTACCCATGGCCAGCTCAAACCATTCCTGCCCCTCAACCGTAGTTAGCGATACCGTCCAGTCTTTTTCACGGAACGAGAAGATGCGGGCATCGTAGGTGACGAAGCCCGCCTTGAACGCCTTGACTGGACGGTTCTTTTGCTTGGCAACCTTGCGCGACCCCGCCACCCGCCTGCATACCTGCCCCGTCAGATTACTGGATAACCCAAAGCGAGCGCGTATCTCGTAATAGCAAAGGGAATGGAGTTTGACTGCGTTAACGACTTTCTCTGGTGTGCTTTGGTTGACCCAGTTCAGTGCCTGCGCAAAGGCGTCCAGAGTCGCATCCAACTTGGCGGCCTGCGCCTCAGACACCTTGAGCTTGCAGGAGATAGTCAGGGTTTGGGTCATACTGTTACTGTACCTTATGGGAACGCATTCCTCCCAGCCCTGACCGGCCCGGCCCCCGGCCCCCCACTCCCCCCGTATACGGAGGGGATATAGGGGGGCTGGGCGGGGGGATATAGGGGGGTACAGGGCGGGTCTCCTGCGGTTTCTAGATGAAGGGATTAGGGGTGCTCCTGCTTTGCCTGTTGCCAGAGGGCCTCTAACTCCGCGAGGGTGAGTCTTTGGAGAGGGGAGGCTTGGCCGCTGCTAGGCAATGCCGCTTCTGCTGGTTGCCGCGCCAGCTCTTCCAGGCGCAAAAAGCGGCGGGCAAAGCGCAGGTTGGTTTGGGTCAAGGCCTGTGCGGCATCCAGCCCATACCAACGGCCCAAATTGACCAGAGCAAACAGCAGATCCCCCAACTCGGCTTCTTGTCGCGCCGGGTCAGGGGGATCCCGTTCCAGCTCTCGGCGCAGTTCGGCCTCTTCCTCGCGCACCTTGGCCCAGATCCCCTCCACCGTCGGCCACTCAAATCCTGCTCCCACCACCTTTTGGGAGATCTTCAGGGCGGCCATCAGGGGGGGCAAACTTTCGGCGTAGTGGAGCAGTTTCTGGCCGAGGGTTTGCTGCGGCTGTTCCTTCTGCTTGATGTCTTCCCAGGAGCGGTGCAACTCAGAAAGGCTGGAACTATCTGACTGCGGAGCCTCCCCAAATACATGGGGGTGACGGCGGATCAGCTTATCGGCAATCCGCGCGGCTACAGTTTCCAGGTCGAAGTGGTTTCGCTCGGCAAAGATCTGGGATTGCAACACCACCTGCAGCAACAGATCCCCCAGCTCTTCGGCAATCGCTGCCGGATCCCCGGCCCGAATGGCCGCCACCGTCTCGTAGGCTTCTTCGAGGATATAGGGAGTGAGCGACTCAGGCGTTTGGGCGCGATCCCAAGGACAGCCGTCGGGGGCGCGCAACTGAGCCACAATTGCCGCCAAGCGGCTGAGGTGCTGTGCAGACGCAGAGCGCTCCAGATAAAGATGGGCAAAAGAGCCTGTGGCCTGCGGATCCCAGCTTTGCAGCGTCAGGGGGCCGCCCACTATCTGCAAGTCTTCTGTGAGCAAGGTCAACGCTTGGACAGGGGCGCAGACCTGCTGTAAAAAACGACGCAGCTCCGCCGGATCCTTCTTCCCGCAACTTTTCAGCAGCAGGGATCCCTGCCCAGCCGCAGACCAGCGGGCCAGATGCTGTTGCCAATCGGGCTCAAGGCTATCCAGCGTTTGGAGCATGGTCGTAGGTGCGGCCCAAATCCAGAAGGCGCCTGAGCTGCTCGAGATCGATGAAACTCAGCTCCAAAAGGATCATCAGCAGCGGCCCCTGCTGGCGATGCTGCAGCTTTTTGGCCAAGCTCAGCTGCGAGCGGTCAATGATGCCCGCTTCCAACAGGTATTCTTCAAGGACAGGAGGGGGAATGGGATCTAGCATAGTCGTTTCACAGCGCTGAGAAGGACAAGTGGGAAAACTGAGAGGATGACAGACTAGTGTAATCATTCTTAACACTCTTACAGAGCTTCCGCAAAGATCTGGCCGGCAACTAAGCCAAGAGGCAGTAAGCCAGGTTTGCCGAGCGCAGCTCCGCCAGGCGATCCCTCCCGTTACCGGGACAGATGGGATCTCTGTATCCAAGAGCACAAAAAATGGATTCAGTGAGGTCAATGTATAATAGCAAGCTCGCTGCCGATTGACAGTGCCCTGATGAGCCGATTCTCTTTCCCCGACGAAAAGTACAGCCTTTTAATTTAAAATAGGGTACAGGTATTCAAGAGGAAGGAGAGAAAGGAATGCCGACTCATTCTTTGGATTTGCGGCAAAGAGTTGTA
>NZ_JBSSEF010000035.1:0-30318 GCF_054061455.1 Thermostichus sp. OS-CIW-20 | reverse complement strand
AAGGTGTGGAGACACACCCCAAAATAATCCGCCGCTTCTCTCGGTTTTACATACCTAGCCATACCAAGCAGCCATACTGAACATATTGTACATTACTTTCAGTATAGTCCAGCATATCATTGACTAGAGTCATGCTCTGTTTGGCCGTTTTTTCGCCAGAAGACGTCTCCCTTCCCCCCAGAGGTCAGCTGCGGCCTGGGGTTGCCTTGAGAGCTTGCTACGATTGCCCCCCTTGCTTCACCCGCAGTACACACTATCGCTGCCCGGGATCCCTCCAGCCTGCCACCACCAATAGTTTGCACCATTTTTTATTTAGTTGCACCCTATAATTCGGCGGCGTTTTAGAGCATCTTTGTCCAATGGCAGGGGCCCTTCGCCCAGGGATCGGCGCAGATCTGCAAGGGATTGAGGCAGCGTCAGCTAGAAGCCGCAGGAGCCCCGCTCCGTACCCCCTTCCCTCCGTATACGGGGAAAGGGGGGCGACCATGGCCGGGTTGCCTCACGGCGGCTCAGATACCTCCCGCAATGCGGGGATCCCATGGCCGAAGCCGTCTCCTCCGGTCGGAGGGAAGGAGTGACCATTTGCTGGGCCTCGGATGCTATCAGGCCAATGGAGCTTAGCGGACTCGAACCGCTGACCCCTTCAATGCCATTGAAGTGCTCTACCAACTGAGCTAAAGCCCCAAGATGCAGCCTTCCGGCAAGAGCCTGGGCAATTGATTTATGCCCGCTCCAGACTACAATTTTAGCCTGTAGAAGCTGCTTTGGCGGTGAAAAGTACGGGAATCTATCCTAAATAGACGGGAGATCCTTGTCAAGAGTTGGGTTGGAGCGTCCACTTGCAAAAGTGGAGATTGGATCCACCTGGCTCCTGCCCTCTGTTGCAGGAGCTTGCCGGGTGATAGAACGGAGTCAGCGACATTGGGGGGCTTGTGACACAGGGATCTCAGCTTAACCGCCTTTTGGCCGCTTCCTTGCTGGTGGTCTGCCTGATTGCGGCTGTTATTGGCGGCACACGACCTGCCGCAGAGTCGGTTCGGGGTGGCGTCGGGCTAGAGGCCCCTCGAGGGGCGAATCGCATTGAGGTGGTTACCATCGAGGGAACGATAGGAGGGCCACGGGGCTCGACTTTGGTAGGTTTGCCCACCTCTCCCTTAGATCAGTTGCGGGAAGCTGTCGAGGATCGCGCCGTCAAGGCTGTATTGCTGCGCATCAACAGCCCGGGCGGGGCTGTGGGATCCAGCCAGGAGCTCTACCGCGCCGTCACGGCTCTGCGGGAAGCCGGCAAGCCGGTGATTGCCGTCATGGAAGACGTTGCCGCCAGCGGCGGCTACTATGTAGCCAGTGCTGCCGACAAGATCTACGCCAACCCGGGCACCCTGACCGGCAGCATAGGGGTGATCATCAGCGGCCTCAACTTTGGCAAACTGCTCGACAACTACGGCATAGAGCCGCAGACCTTCAAAACCGGCGAGTACAAAGACATTCTTTCCCCTTTCCGGGCTGCCACCCCCCAAGAGCAACGTCTGCTGCAAGAGTTGGTGGAGGATACCCTCGACCAGTTCGTTCGCGATGTGGCCCGCGGACGCCAGCGCTTGCCGGACAAAGGGGCAGAAAAGGTGCTGGATGCGGAGATGATCGCCCGACGGCAAAGCTTGGATGAGGCGCGGGTGCGCCAGTTGGCCGATGGGCGCATCTTCACCGGGGCGCAGGCTGTGGAGTTGGGCCTGGTAGATGCCCTGGGAGGATATGCCGAAGCCGTGGAAGATCTGCGGCGCATGACCGGGGATCCCTCTTTGTCGCCAGCAACGGCGAGAGATCCCTTCCAACGCGCCCTGCAGCGACTATTGAGCCAAGGACTGCCTCCGCAAGGGCAAAATCTCTGGCCCGCTCGACTGTTGGGGAGCCACGAGGTGGCCGGGATCCCGGAAGTGCCGCTGCTGTGGATGGCGCCCGGGTGGACTTTGCGCTAAACCTGACAGTGATCATAGGCTTGGTGTGAGGGGTGAAGCTGTGGATCACACGCCGGACGACGCTTCTGCGCTGGCGACGGCAGGGCATAGCCCCCTGGCCACGGCGTCCGCCTCGTGGACCCAGAGCCAGGGATCCCAGGGAGCGGATCCCGTCGGCGAGACGGGGTTCTGGCCGGATTTCAACCCAGAGCTGGAGCTGCTGACCAGCCGGGCATGGGTGGAAATTGACGCAGCCCAATTGCGAGAAAATCTGCGTCTGTTGCAGGCGCGCCTGTCGCCAGACACTGAGATCTGGGCAGTGGTCAAGGCCAATGCCTACGGCCATGGAGCTCGCTTGGTGGCTCCCATAGCCCTCGCTGCCGGTGCCAAGGGGTTGTGTGTGGCCACCCTGGCAGAAGGGATCGAGCTGCGGCAGGCCGGCCTCCAGGCCCCGATTTTGGTGTTGGGGGCTTTGAATACCTGGGCCGAGCTGCAGCAGGCCATGGCTGCGCGGCTGGAGGTCAGCCTCACCCGGGCCGAGCAGATCCCCGTGATGCGCCAGGTGGCCCGTTGGGCCGGGCGGCCTGTTCCTGTCCACGTCAACGTCGATACGGGCATGACCCGCCTGGGGATTCCCTGGCAAGAGGCCGCCGCCGTGTGGGGGCAGATCTGCCGGATCCCCGAGCTGGAAGGCTGTAGCCTGTTTTCCCACTTCGCAACGGCAGATGAGCCCGATTCTCCGGTGATGGCCCAGCAAGAGGCCCGCTTCGCCCAGGTGGTGGAGCAGATCCGCCAGGCTGGGGATCCCCTGCCCCCCCTGCATCTGGATAACTCCGCCGGCGCCCTAACCCATCTCCACTATCCCCGCGTGCGGTTGGGGCTGGCCCTCTACGGCTTGTCTCCTGCCCCGCACCTGCAGGTGCGGGGGTTGCGGCCGATCCTGCGCCTCAAAGCGCGGTTGACCCACATCCAAACCGTACCCGCCCACAGCGGCGTCAGCTATGGCCATCGCTACGTCACTTCTCGCCCCAGTCGCATTGCCACACTGGCCATCGGCTATGCCGACGGGATCCCACGGCGGCTTTCCGGCTGGCTGCGGGGGTGGGTGCGCGGCAGCCTGATCCAGCAGGTGGGCACGATCACGATGGATCAGTGCATGTGGGATGTCACCGAGAGGCCGGATATTCAGGTGGGTGATGTGGTGGAGCTGCTGGGCCCCCATCTGGCGAGTGCGGGTTTCTCAATCCAGGATTGGGCGGATCAGTTGGGCACCATTTCCTATGAACTGCTGTGCGGACTTTCTGCCCGCCTGCCGAGAGTGCTGGTCAACGTGCTCGGGGAAGCTAGCTGACGTTGACGCTATGGCACGTTTTTGTTGGGCGGTTTATGGTAGCAGCAAATGCAGGCGAGGTTTTAAGCGTGGGTTCGGATCCCTACCTCCCCCCTCAATTCTGGTAGAGGGGCTAGCAAGTGAGAACTGACTCCCGCCAGCAGAGGAGTTGGGGTGAAATTGTAGCTGGCCGCGTCGGCGCCTGGGGGTTTGCGGTCACTTCTCTTCCTGTTGAGCTAGAAACCGCAGGAGCCCCCTATATCCCCCCGCCCCCCTGCCCCCCGTATACAGGGGGTTGGGGGGCGGTCGGAGTCGGGTAGTTTACGTAGGGTAGCTTTTCCTGACTTGTCAAGTAGTGAAGGATATAGCAGCCTCAGAAGTAAGCCGAGAACCGTCCTGTTTTTGGGAAAATGAGGACTGGCGGCGGGATCAGTGACATCGGGAGGCAGCCATGGAGGCACGCAAACCTCTGAAGAGGTTGGAAAATCAGATGGAGCGGGCTGTTCTGGAGATGGTGAACGAGCTGCTGCTCCTGGAAAGCCAGCAGCGCTACTGCTCCTGTGAGAGATTCTGTCACGATGCCGCCGCCTTGGCCCTCAACAACCTCCAGCCCCGCTACACCACCAGTTTTGAAGGCTCCATATACACCCTGGAAGCCATCCAAGCAGATCAAGAGTTGCAGAGCCTGATTCGGCGGGAGGTGGGGAAGGCTATGGAGATAGTGGCGGCAAATCCCCGTTGCCCAGAGCCTGATTGCCCGCTGCAGCGCAACGTCGAGGCAGTAGAGTTAGAGCTGGCTCCTAGCGACACTCGCAAACAAAACTAAAGAATGGCTTTAATCGTCTCCTCTGCGCCGGTAGCCTTCCTCGGCCCTGTTGGAACCTACACGGAGTTGGCCGCTCTGCTCGCCTGTCCCGAGCAGCCCCATCTCCATAGCCAGGGGTCCCATCCTCTGGTGCCCTACCCCACCATTAGCGCCTGCTTGGCAGCCGTGGCTGCGGGCGAGCAAGAATGGGCGGTGGTGCCGGTGGAGAACTCCGTTGAGGGCGGGGTCTCGATGACCTTGGATGCCCTCTGGCAACTGGAGGGGCTGAGCATTCGCCAGGCGCTGATCCTGCCCATCCGCCATGCCCTCATCGGCTGCGCCTCCCGGCTGGAGCAGATCGAGCAGGTCTATTCCCATCCGCAAGCCTTGGCCCAATGTCAGGCTTGGCTGGGATCCCATCTGCCCCGGGCGACCTTGATTCCAACCCGCTCCACCACCGAAGAATTGGAGCGGCTGCGAGCGCAGCCCAACGCTGCCGTCATTGCTTCAGAGCGGGCCGCTGAGCTCTACCAACTGCCGGTTTTGGCCTGTCCCATCAACGACCACCCGGATAACTGCACCCGCTTTTGGGTGGTGGGCCGTCGCCGTTCCTCGCCAGGGGGATCCCATACTTCCTTGGCCTTCAGCCTGCCCCACAATGTGCCAGGGGCGCTGCTAAAGCCGCTGCAAGTCTTTGCAGAGCGGGGCCTCAATATGTCGCGCATTGAGTCGCGCCCCACCAAGAAATCGGCGGGGACCTATGTCTTTTTTGTCGATCTGGAGAATCCGGTCGGCCAACCCTATCTGGATGCAGAGGTAATCGCTGCCCTGGAAGCGATCGCAGAAACCCTGAAGCTTTTCGGCAGCTACCCCGTCCACGACCTCAGCAAGCCGAGCGAGCGTCGTCCTTGCAACTCAGAATAGGACAGGCCGGCCAGGCCCGACTTGCTATCTGCGGGGATCCCGAAGCCTTTCCCTCCCCTCCTAGACCCAGATACGCTAAAAGAATAGGGGAGGGTGAGGCGTCGAAGTTGGGAATTGCTACTGGTTGTCCAGGGCTTGGTAGTCCTGCCAGGCTTGCCAAAAAACGTAGAGGGAAAGCCCGGCGAGAAAGGTTCGAAAAAGCAGGCCGACGATCTCATCCGGCAGCTTGGGCAGGGTGCGGGTGCTGATCTGGACGCCGACCAACCCACCTGCACCCAGGATCAGGCCCGGGATCCAGAGCACATTCTGGCGGATGGTGCCATCTCCAAAGCCGAGCGCGTTCGCCATCCAGTTGCCCAGGCCCGCATGGCTGAGGGTAGCAGCAGTTGCCGTGAGAACAATTGCCCCCAAGCTGGTTTGGATGGCCACCTTGAGGGTTTCTCGCAACAGCAGGATCTGCAGGGGCACCAGGATGACGCCACCGCCGATGCCGAAAAGCCCCGCCAACAAGCCGGCAGCGCCACCGGTGAGGGTGCGGGCCAGCCACCGCGGCATCTGCCCCTCGGCAGCAGGGCGGTCGCGGAGTTCTCCAGCGTCGTCCGTCCCCCCGGCAGCAACCCCTGGCCTCTCCAACGCTTGGGCGTGGGCGACCACGGTTTTGCGCAGCTCCACCAGGTAAATGTTCGCCAGCAACAGCACCCCAAAGGCCGCTAGTAGCAGATAGCCGGGCAGGCGACTGGCGAGGATCGCCCCAACCTGCGCCGTAAACAGAGCCGGGATCCCCAGCAAAATTACCCGTTTGGGATCCAGCATCCCCATGCGCCAGTTTTGGATGCTGCCGGCCAAGGAGGTGAGGAGAATGGAAAAGTTGCTGGTGGCCACCGCCTGCAGCGGCGGGATCCCCAAGCTCACCTGCAAGGGCACCAAGATCGTCCCGCCGCCAATGCCCAAAAAACCGGCCAGGATCCCTGCCGCCAGGCCGCCGATTGCTAAGGCCAACCCCTCTTCTACCACGATTGCCCGACCTTGCCTCTCCACAAAGCCTCTGCCCTCCTCGCCCTCCCCACCCATGACCGGCTGGCAGAAGATACCACCTGCCCCCGCCTGGAGGCCGGCGGCAAAGCTAAGACAAAAAGCTGCGGCAGGGTTTGGCCTCCCTCCAGGCGCATCCATCTAAGGCGATCCGCTCCACCTCGGAAGCCAACTTCAAGGCCTTCAGGGCCTGCTCCCCGCCCACCGACGGCTGGCTGCCCCCCCGCACACAGTTGATAAAGTGCTCCAGCTCGGCGTGGAGCTTGTCAATGGGTTCGATGTGAACCTTCTCGATGAGGCAGTCCCGCTGGTAGGACACCTGGCCGTAGTCGCTGCTGCTGGATCCCTGGCGATAGATGGAGATCTCGTTGTGCAAAAAATCGGCTTCCACCAGGGCATTTTTGCAGTGGACGGCAATTTTGCGCACCTTGCGATGGGTAACCTTGCTGGCCGTGAGGGTGGCGATGGCACCGTTGGCAAAGGTGAGGGTGGCAGTGACGTAGTCCAGGTAGCCCAGCTTGGAGGCGCGGTTGCCGCTGGCGGTAATTTGGGTTACTGGGGAGGGGATCAGCTCCAGCAACAGGTCGATGTCGTGGATC
Source organism: Thermostichus sp. OS-CIW-20 (assembly GCF_054061455.1). NCBI lineage: Bacteria > Bacillati > Cyanobacteriota > Cyanophyceae > Thermostichales > Thermostichaceae > Thermostichus > Thermostichus sp. OS-CIW-20. Next base: position 23,676 of record NZ_JBSSEF010000035.1, on the reverse strand, counting down.
ATCAGGTCGAACACCACCGACACGTCGCTGGCCCGGTCAGAGTAAGGGCTGAGGCGGTGGGCCTCGAAGGCCAGCGGCTCTTCGCTTTGCAAAACTTGGCCCAGCTTTTGAAAAACGGGGCTGAAACGCTCGATGTGCCCCACCTGCAAAATGCAATTGCAATCGGCAGCGCGGTTCACCAGGGATTCTGCCTCAGCGATGCTGGCGGCAATGGGCTTTTCGATCAGCACATGGACCCCCGCCTCCAGGCAGGCGATGCCCACCTCGTGGTGCAAAACCGTCGGCACGGCGATGGCTACTGCCGCTACGTGGGGCAGCAGGTCGCGGTAATCCTCGTAGAAGTGAACGCGGTGGCGGCTGGCCACATCCAAACCCCGCTCCACATTGATATCGGCTACCCCTACGACCTGCACATCCTTCATCAAGCTGAAGACGCGGGCGTGGTGCTGGCCCATGTTGCCGACTCCAATGACGCCCACAGGCACCGGCTGCCCGGGGTAACGGCGGGGAGAGTTGGCAGGACGCGGGCAGGATCGAGCCATAGGTTTCCACTACCTCCACCACAAGCGCTTGACAAACCGCACCCCGCCTTTGGGCAACGAAGCGCAGCTACTCCTGAAACAAACTGCACAAAGCTTACCATGCCCTCCTCAAATCCAGTTCAAGCCGGGAATGGGCGGCAGGCGCAGGGGGGCCCGCTCGCAGGCTTGGGGACTGAAGCAGAATAGGGGCACAGGGGTGGGTCGGAACCACATGCGGGCATAAAATCCGCCGGGGCTGAGGGGAAGGCCAAACCAAACAGGGAAAAAGAAGAGAAAAGACGCCAAAACCAAGGCTACTGCCGTGATGCTCGCCCCGCGCCAGAAGCGGCGATAGCTCTGCCAGCCCAGCAGCACCAGCCAGGCCAGGGCCAGGGTGCTAAATGCCAGAGCGCTCATGTAGTGGTAGATGAAAACGCAGCGGCTGACGATAAACCAGGGCAGGTAGTTGGCCGCATAGCCAATTAAGATAAAGGCTTCCACGCCATGGAAGCGGCGGATCCCCCGCCAGACCAGCACCAGGATGGATCCCGTCCCCAGCCACCACAGCCAGGGATTGCCCAGGCCGTGGACCACTCGCCACAGGTCGCCCTGCGCGGCGAAGTAGTAGCCCACCGGGCGGCCCATAATCGGCCAAGACCAGGCTCCTGCCGAGGCCAAGGGGGTGGTCAGCCAAGGGCGCAGCGCCGGGAACCAGGCCACCAGGGAGCGCAAACTGGTGGAGCAGTAGGGGTGAACGGGGGTGTTTTCGTCCACCACGAGATCGGCATGCAGGTGCCCGCTGTAAACCGCCTGATTGATGAGCACTAGAGAGCGAAAGTAATTCTGGATCCCAGTCCAGCTCCAACCCAGGGCTAGCCCCTGCTGCGGGTTGAGCTGCAGGTGGGGGATCCACTGGATGGCGTAGAAAGCCAGCGGCGCAAGGACAAAGCAAAAGGCATAGTGCCACCAGCGCAGGTGGCGGATTTGGATCAAAATGCCCAGACGCGGGATCCACTGCGGGCGCAGCCAGACCACCGCCCAAACAAGGATCCCCAACAGGGCAAACATGAAGGCAAACCAGAGGCCGTTCCACTTCACGGAAGCCGCCGCCCCCAGGAGGATCCCCGAGCCGGTCAGGTGAACGGCCCGTTGCCAACCGCGGCGTTCCAGCCCGCTTAGCAGCAGAATGGTGGCCGCCAGGCCAAAAGCCACCAGGTACACGTTAATCAGGCCAAAGCGGGACTCCACCAGAAACACCCCGTCCGTGAGCAGCAGGGCCCCACTCAACAGGGCAAAGCCCACGTGATAGGTGAGGCGGTAGGCCAAGCCGGTCAGCAAGAGCGGGATCAGGGATCCGCACAAGGCGGTGGCCAGGCGAAAGCCCCACTCGTTGCGGCCAAAAAGCTGGATACTGAGGGCGATGAAGTACTTCCCCAGCGGCGGATGCACGTCGTAGAGGGGCTCGCCGTCGAGATAGTTCTGGGCGAACTTGGGAAAGTACACCTCGTCGAACACCGGCGCCGGCAACTCGGCCAGTCGCCACAGGCGCAGCCCCAGGCCCACCAGAAAGATGGCGAGCGCTCCCCCCAGCAGCCAGCGGCGGGATCCCTCCGGCCAAATCCCGACCAAGGCAGAAGCGGACGAGGAAGTGGCGAGCTCTGCTGCAGCGGGAGGATCGCCGGATCCCACTCCACCAACGCCCTCGGAAGACGCTGGCGACAGCTCATCTCCTTCCGGGCCTAGATCTCGATCTTCGGCAAGAGGGTTGGGTTCGGAACTCATGGGCAGCAGCCAACAACAAACGGCGAGGATCCCCAGTGTTACTTTAGCCCCTGCTCCCCTTCTTTGGACTTCCCTAGAAGAGCTGGAGGATCTCGAGAACAGCCATTTGCTCCGACTTTGCGGGGCATAGGGCTGACAGCGGCTGCTTGGAACCCCCACTTCTGGGGCTACGGGAGGGGGCGAGCTCTAGGGAGTGGGTGTAGGGGTGGGGATGACCAGCTCCACCGCTGTATCCAGGCGCGAGGGCGGGGGTGGGGCCTCGCCTGGGGCCAGTTCTAGGTAGGAGGCCAGGGGGTGATTGGCTTGCCAGCGGGATCCGATTTCGGCGGCGATTTGGGTGACCTGGATTTGGTAGAGCTGCGCCAGCTCAGCGGCGTTGAGGTTGCCCCGCTCCACCTGGTCGCGGCTGGCCTCCGCCAATACCTCCGCCACGAGGTTGCCCTGCTCGTCAAACCGCCACAGCTCTAGGCGGCTGCGGGAGCGCAGGCTCACCTCCGTGGGCGAGGCCGGGCGGGTGAGGACATCGACGCGGGCGATGACGATGGCCTCCAGGCCTAGGTAATCGAAAAACTGGCCTACCGCTTCCGGCTTGCGGCGATCCCACTCAAACAGCTCGTAGATCGGCCAGCCCACCTGGCGCAGAATCGGCTGCAGGCGGCGGTTGTCCAGGGGCACCACCTTCTCGCTATTGGGGATCAGGCCCAGGCGCACTGCCTCCATGGCCAGGCGCTGGCCTAAAAGCTGGGTGTGCTCCAGTCCTCCCACTCCCAAAACGCCGAGGCGACGCCGGGGTTGGGGCCGGATGGGCACCTGCAAAACCACATCTACAGGGGTGGTCAGGCCCGCCTGCAGCAGGATCTCCTGTTGCACTATTTCGTAGTCGGGGTGCCATACGGTCAACATCCAACGTCCGGCAGGAGCCTGGTTGAGCTCAAACGCCCCCTGCTCGTCCGTTTGGATCGGCTGATCGAGGTTCTCCAAGCCCTCCAACTGCACCTGCGCCCCGGCCACCGGCTGACCCAGGCTGTTGCTCACCTGGCCCACCAGCCGCGCCTGGGATCCCGCTTGATCTCTGTTATGAGAAGGAAACAGCGGCGTGAAACGGGGAAGGGGGGTGGCCGGCGCCTGGGCCAGCGCTCCTGGAGTCAGTGCCAGCCAGCACCAGAGAGCCAGACTGCCCAAGCGGACCCTGCGCCGCAGCGAAGTGAGGAAGAAGAAAGGCATGGCGACATCCCCTAATCGCAGTGGGTTCTGGAGAGACAAAATCCTGCTGCAGGGATCCTCACCCCGCAAAGGGATTGTTGGCCTGCCATTGTTGGATAAAGACGGGCACCATGTTGCGCACCTGCAGCCGAAACAGGCCCGCCGCCGCATCTTCAAACAGCGGATCCCCGCCCACGTCGTCCCGGCCATAGGCCTCGTAGTAGCGAGCCCGATCCCCCGGTCGATCCCGCTGCAAGTCCACCACCACCACCACCCCGCGGCTGCGCAACTGGTTGGGGGTGAAATTGGGAATTTCCACCGGCACCGTCGGCGCCAGAAAGCGCAAGGCCGTATTCAGCAGCGGGCTGCCCTGGCGGTTGTAATCCCGCGAGATCTGCAGGTGAGTCAAGAGGATGTAGCGCAAGCCCAGGGCATCGCCAACGGCCTTCAGCTTGGCCAAGTCGGCGGTGTAGCGCTCATCCCGATCCAAGAGTGTCAGATCCTGGACGAGGGGCAAAAGCGGCTCAAAGCGGGGATCCGGCCCCAGTGGCCCCTTGAGGAGGATCACGGGTCGCTGCGGCTGTAACTCCTTCAGGGCCAGGCTGAGGTGGCGGGCCAGCTCATCCGAGTAAACCGGCTCATCCGGCAACAGGCCAATGCCCTCCGGCTGGCGGGCCGGCTGCCCCGGCGGCAGGCGAATATCTTGGCTGGATACAAAACCGGCCCGCACCTCCACCTGGGTGCTGGTGGGCGGAAACCCCGGCACCTCCACATCCACCAGGTACAGCCCCGCCGGCAGTTCCGGCAGGACATAGGTGCCGTCGGCGGCGATGCGAACCGTCTGCTGGGGTTGGGTAGAGGTGGCGGCCAGGCGCAAAACCCCCGTCTGGACGGGTTGGCCGGCAATGTCCAGCACCCGCCCCGTCACCACCCCGCGGTTGCCTGAAGAGGGGATCTGGGCCTCGGTCTCGCGCTCGCCAACTTGAGCCTCAATATCCACCAGACGCCGCAAAGCCGGGATCCCTGCCGCCACCACCCACAGATCCCGATCGCCCACCCTCACCAAACCCGTTGGCTGCCCCTCCAGCCGCAGCGAGGCGGCCAATCGCCCCGCCTCCAGATCCACGATTTGCAGGCGGTCGCTGTTGCGGGAGGTCACGTAGGCCCAGCGGCCATCGGGAGAAAGGGCCAGCCGCGTCGGTCGCCAATCCAAGCCAATCCGCTGCAGAGCCTCGCCGCTGCGATCCAGATCCAGCACCGTCAGATCTTGGCTGCCCGAGTTGAGCACCACCAGGCGCTGCCGTTGCGCATCTAGGACCATGGCTTCCGGCGTGTTGCCGCCGCGCCAGCGGGCCAGCAGCTCTCCATTGTCGGGGTTGACCACCAGCAGGCTGAGGGGATCCTCCCCAGCCAGGCCGACAAACAGGGATCCCCGCTCTGGGGCATAGGCCAAAGCCAAAGGTGGCCCCGGCAGCGGCAAGTTGCGGGCCTGCAGCGGCTCCGATCCATGCCGTTGGCGGTTCGGAGCGGGAATCACCGCCAAGCTTTGGGCGGCGGGCAGGGAGGCGAAAACCCGCCCCCTGGCCGCATCCACAGCCATGTCCAGAACCCCCGCCGGCAGCCCGTAGGCCTGCAGCAGCTCTCCGGTGAGCAGATCGAGGGCCACCACCCCAGGAGCATGGGGGCCGGCGGCATAGACCACCTGCCGTGCCGCATCCACCCGCACCACGCCGGGGGCAAACCCCACCGCCACCTGCCACAAGGGATCCCCGCTCGCCCCATCCAGCAGCGCCACTGCCTGCGCTTCCAACAGTCCCACCGCCAGCCAGCCCCGCTCCGGCACCGCATCGAGGCAATCGGCAGAGCTGGGCAAGGGCAACAGCCAATCCCCCTCTGTCCTCAGTTCATTCCCGTCCGCCGAGAGGTTCCCCCCAGAAGCGGGAGAGCCTGTTTCCGGCGAAGGGATCCCTTGCCCCAACACGGGGGATCCCAAGCCCAGCACGCCGCTCATCAGCACAACCAGCCATTGCCAGCGCATCGCCTTCTTCGCTCCTCAACCGCGCCTGCTCTGCTTCTGCGCCCAACCAGCATAGCCAACCTGCTCGCCCTTCCCTATTGGATTCACGTCAGAAAACCCAAACAATTTTTGACAGTCTGCCGCGGCGACCTTAGAATGGATATTCGCTGGTTTCGTCAGGATAAACCATGAAGGTGCGGCCCTCCGTCCGTCGAATCTGCGAAAAGTGCCGAGTCATCCGCCGCCATGGCCGGGTGATGGTGATTTGCCCTGCCAACCCCAAGCACAAGCAGCGGCAGGGGTAGAGGGGCGGATGCAGGAGTGCGCCCGACGGTGGGGAACAGATCCAAACGGCCCTGCTGCCGCCGCGGAAGATCAAGCAACCCCTCTCTTGGCGAGAGGAGACTCTGGGTTCCTCACCTCAACAGCGACGTCTTCCGGCCAAAGCTCCACGCCGCCAACCTCGGCCTGGCCTATGGAGCAAGTTTATCTAAGTTTGTTTGAAAGGTACCACCGACCATGGCACGGATTGCGGGAGTTGACATCCCACGCGACAAGCGAGTCGAGATCGCCCTCACCTACATCTACGGCATTGGGCTGACCCGCTCCCGCCAAATTTTGGCGAAGACCGGCATCAACCCCGATACCCGCACCCGCGACCTTACCGACGCCGAGGTGGCCGCCTTGAGGGCAGTGGTAGAAGGCGAGTACCAGGTGGAGGGAGATCTGCGCCGGCAGGAGGCGATGAACATTAAGCGGCTGATCGACATCGGCACCTATCGGGGCCGCCGCCATCGTCTGAACCTGCCTGTGCGTGGCCAGCGCACCCGCACCAACGCCCGCACCCGCAAGGGGGTCAGGAAGACGGTGGCCGGCAAGAAGAAAGCTCCCGCCAAGAAGTAGTGGCGCGGCTGGGGCGGCGGGCAGAGTTTCCCACCCTCTCCAAACTGCAAAACGGGATGTAAACAGTTGTTCAAAGGACGCACAGGTCATGGCTCGGCAGCAACGGCGCGGACGCAAGGTCAAGAAGAATGTCCCCAACGGTGTGGCCTACATTCAGTCCACCTTCAACAACACCATCGTCACCATCACGGATCCCAATGGCGACGTGGTGTCTTGGGCCTCCGCAGGTTCTACGGGGTTCAAGGGCGCCAAGAAAGGCACCCCCTTTGCAGCCCAAATGGCGGCAGAGAGCGCAGCGCGTCAGGCCATGGAGAACGGCATGCGCCAGATTGAGGTAATGGTGAGTGGCCCTGGCGCCGGTCGGGAAACCGCCATTCGCGCTCTGCAGGCCACTGGTCTAGAAATCACCCTGATTCGAGATATCACTCCCATTCCCCACAACGGCTGCCGTCCCCCCAAGCGGCGGCGCGTCTAAAGGGATCCCCAGGGCGGGCCAAGCGCTGGCGACAGGCTTGCCCTCCTGCAGGATGTGAGGCATGGCCTCCAGTCTTCTAAGTTCTCCAAACAGATGTTGAGCCAGACGGACGGGGCTACTCTATGATGCAGACCAGCCGAACCCTCCACAATCTGGGCAGCAAAGCCGCTTCTAGTGCTGCTCCCTACCAGACCGAGTGCGTCGAATCCCATCAGGAAGCTAATGGCGTTCACTACGGCAAATTTGCCCTGGGGCCACTGGAGCGGGGTCAAGGGATCACGGTGGGCAACGCCCTGCGGCGGGTGTTGCTCTCCAACCTAGAAGGGACGGCAGTAACCGCTGTACGCATTGCCGGGGTGACCCACGAGTTTTCCACGGTGCCGGGGGTGCGGGAAGACGTGATGGAGATCCTACTCAACATGAAGGAGCTGGTGCTGCGCTCCAACGCTCCCGACACGCAGGTGGGCCGTTTGGTGGCACAAGGGCCGGGAGAGGTGACCGCCGAGAAGCTGCAATTGCCCAGCGAGGTGGAAGTGATCAACCCCCGCCATCACATTGCCACCTTGGCGGAAGGGGCGATCCTGGAAATGGAGTTCATGATTGGCCGCGGACGTGGCTACCGTGCCGTCGATTACTCCGACAGCAAATCGATGGCCATCGACTTTCTCCAGATCGACTCCGTCTTCATGCCGGTGCGCAAAGTCAACTACACCGTTGAGGCGGCGCGGGTGGGACAATCTCTGGAAAAAGATCGCCTAATTTTGGAGATTTGGACCAACGGCAGCCTCACCCCCCAGGAGGCCCTCAGCCAGGCGGCTCGCATTTTGGTGGGCCTGTTCTCGCCGCTGCAGGAGGTCAGCTTCGACACCCCGCCAGAGCCCCGGCAAGCTGAGGATAACCAGAAGAACCAGATCCCCATCGAAGAGCTGCAGCTCTCGGTACGGGCTTACAACTGCCTGAAGCGCGCTCAAATCAATACGGTGGCGGATCTATTGGTTTATACCGAAGAGGATTTGCTGGAGATCAAAAACTTCGGCCAAAAATCCGCGGAAGAGGTGGTGCAAGCTTTGAAGAACCGCCTAGGCCTAACCTTGCCCCGCGAAAGGAGCAAGACGTAGAGCCTTGCCGGCTCGCTGCGGCAAAACCGGTCAACATCTCCACAGGACACAAGATAAAAGGCAGAGGCTACTATGCGTCACCGCCGTCGTACCCCTCACCTCAACAAGCCCGCCGACCAGCGCAAGGCCCTGATGCGGGCGCTGACCACGGCCCTGCTGCGGGAAGGGCGGATCACGACCACCAAAGCCCGCGCCAAAGCCATTCGCGCCACCACTGAGAAAATGATCACCCTGGCCAAGGACGGCTCTCTGGCAGCGCGGCGGCAGGCCCTGGCCTACATCTATGACAAGGAGCTGGTGCGCTCCCTGTTTGAGCAAGCGCCGGAGCGCTACCGCGATCGGCCTGGGGGCTACACCCGCATCCTGCGCACGGTGCGTCGACGGGGCGACGGGGCAGAAATGGCGGTCATCGAGTTGGTGTAGGCCCCATGCAGAGCCGTCGCATTGCCCTGAAAATTCAGTACCTCGGCAGCGGCTTTCGCGGCTGGCAGCGGCAAGCGGGCCACCGCACCGTGCAAGGGGTACTGGAGGAGGCGATTGCATTGCGGGCCGGGCACCCGGTGGCCCTCTACGGGGCAGGTCGCACCGATACGGGGGTTCATGCCTCGGGCCAGGTGGCCCACTTCGACACCACCTCTGGCATCCCGCCGACGGAGTGGGCGCGGGTGCTCAACGACTGTCTGCCGGAAGATGTGGTGGTATTGGCTTCCGCTCAGGTGCCCGATTTCTGGCATGCCCGCTTTTCAGCTCGCTGGCGCCGCTATCGCTACTTGATCCTGAACCGGGAGCTGCCGGATGTGTTCTGGCGCCTCTTTAGCTGGCAGGTGCGCTGGCCTTTGCAGGTGGAGCCGATGGCGGAGGCCCTCAACTCTCTTCTGGGCGAGCACAGCCTAGAAGCCTTTCGCCGCCGGGGATCCGACCGGCCCCACTCGCGGGTGCAGGTGCAGGAGGTGCTCTGCCAGCGGCTGGGGGATCTCATCAGCATCGAGGTGCAGGCCAGCGGCTTTCTCTACCGCATGATGCGGCTGCTGGTGGGATCCCTGGAGGTGGTGGGCCGTGGCGAGATCAGCCCACAACAATTTGTCCACCTCTGGCAACACAACGACTGGAGCCGGATGCGCACCCGCTACAGCGCCCCTCCGCAAGGGCTGTGCCTGGTGGATGTGGGCTATGCTGGGGATCCATTTGGCCGCCGCTTCGCTCACTCGCCGCCCTTTTGGGCCTTGCCCCTGCAGGGGTTGCCCAAAACCCCCGATTGGTCGGCGGCTTTGTGTGTTTCTTCCCTGGCCTAGGCGTTTTCTTGTCCATTCCATTCTGCGGTTGATGTCATCCTTGGCTGCCATGAACACAACTCCCGTTCCTCCCCCCAAAACTCTAACCCCTCGCTGGTATCTGGTGGACGCTGCCAACCAGCGCCTCGGCCGCTTGGCCGTGGTTGTGGCCAAGCTCCTGCGGGGCAAGCACAAACCCAACTTCACCCCTCACCTGGATACGGGGGACTACGTGATCGTGATCAACGCCGAGAAAGTGGTGGTCACCGGCAAAAAGCGCACCCAAAAGCTCTACCGCCGCCACTCTGGCCGTCCCGGCGGCATGAAAGTCGAGACTTTTGCCCAACTGCAAGCTCGCCTGCCGGAGCGGGTGATTGAGAAAGCAGTGAAGGGGATGTTGCCCCACACCCGCCTGGGCCGGCGGCAATTCACCAAGCTAAAAGTGTACGCCGGGCCCCACCACCCCCACGAGGCCCAGCAACCTCAGGTTTACCCCATCCACACGATCCCAGGAGCCAAAGTATGACCCAAGCAGCCAGCAGCCAACGAGCCGTCTACTGGGGAACCGGACGCCGCAAAACGGCTGTCGCCCGCGTGCGCCTGGTGCCCGGCACCGGCAAGCTGATCATCAACGACAGGCCCGGCGACCAATACCTGCAATACCAGGAGGCGCTACTGGCCAGTGTGAAAGCGCCGTTGGAGCTCCTCGGCCTAGAGAACTCCTACGACATCTTGGTGCGGGCTCATGGCGGCGGCGTCCACGGTCAGGCCGATGCCATCAAGTTGGGCGTGGCGCGCGCCCTCTGCGAGGTGGATCCGGCTAACCGCGGCCCCCTCAAGACAGAGGGCTACCTAAAACGGGATCCGCGCGCCGTGGAACGGAAGAAATATGGCCTACGCAAGGCCCGCAAGGCTCCCCAGTACTCGAAGCGCTAGGGATCCCTGCCATTGCTTTTTCAAGTTAGATGTTGATAGACAAGGGTATAGGAACAGGCCCGGAGGAGGAGATTGCCATGCCCAAAAAAGGAATACACCCCCAGTGGTATCCCGAAGCCAAAGTCATCTGCAACGGCGAAGTGGTGATGACAGTGGGATCCACCAAGCCGGAGCTGAAGGTCGATGTTTGGTCGGGCAACCATCCCTTTTTCACCGGCAGCCAGAAGATCATTGACAGCGAAGGCCGCGTGGACAAGTTCATGCGCAAGTACGGCATGGGCGGCAAGAAAGCTAAGTAGCCGAGCTTCAATCTGAGTTTCTTTTCTGCCTTGCTGGGCATTGCTGTGAGTCTTCGCTGACACTAGATCTATGGCCTCTGCTCAACTCATCGAGCAGCTTAAAAACGTTGAAGCCACCTTTCAGGAGCTGACGGTACGTCTGGCCGATCCCGATGTGGCGACCGATCCAGCTGAGCTGCAGCGGATTGCCAAGGCCCGCTCCTCCCTAGAAGCCACCGTCCAGACCTTTCACGAGTGGCAAAAGCTCACTCGCGAGCTGAAGCAGACGGAAGAGCTGCTGCGGGAGGTGGCTTCCGACGACCCAGAGCTGGAGGCGATGGCCAGGGCAGAACTGGAGCAACTGCGCGTCCGCCAAGAACAACTGGAGGAAAAGCTGACCCTGCTGCTGCTGCCCCGGGATCCCAACGACGAGAAAAACATTATGTTGGAAATCCGCGCCGGCACCGGCGGCGAGGAGGCGGCCCTGTGGGCGGCGGATTTGGCCCGCATGTACACCCGCTACGCCGAGAAGATGGGCTGGTCGGTGCGCCTGGCCAGCCTCTCGGAAGGAGAGATGGGAGGCTACAAAGAGGCCATCCTGGAAATTCGCGGGGATCAGGTCTACAGCAAGCTGAAGTTCGAGGCCGGCGTGCATCGGGTGCAGCGGGTGCCCGTGACAGAGGCCCAGGGGCGCGTCCACACCTCGACGGCCACGGTGGCGGTGATGCCGGAAGTGGACGAGGTGGAGGTGGTGATCGACCCGAAGGACATCGAGATCAAGACGGCGCGCTCCGGCGGGGCGGGCGGCCAAAACGTGAACAAGGTGGAAACGGCGGTGGACCTCCTCCACAAGCCCACCGGCATCCGCGTGTTTTGTACCGAGGAGCGCTCCCAGCTGCAGAACCGGCAGCGGGCGATGCAGATTTTGCGGGCCAAGCTCTACGAGATGAAGCTGCAGGAGCAACAGGCCTCCATCAGCTCCGCCCGTCGCATGCAGGTGGGAACGGGATCGCGCTCGGAAAAAATTCGCACCTACAACTACAAAGACAACCGGGTTACCGATCACCGCCTCAACCAGAACTTCCTGCTCGAGCCAATTTTGGAAGGGGAGCTGGACGAGTTGATCCAGGCTTGTATTGGCCTATACCAAAAAGAGCTGTTGGCGGAGCTATCCTGAGGGGGCAGAGCTGGCTGCTGCCGAGCTGGCGGTAGAATGAATACCCACATCGAGTGACCTAAGGAATCCTCCCCATGCTGGCCGAGTACCGCCAACATGCTGCTGCCCGCGCGGCCCAAGGGATCCCGCCGCTGCCCTTAAACGCTGCCCAGACCAGCCAGGTGTGCGAGCTCCTGAAGGCCCCGCCTGCCGGCGAAGAAGCCTTTTTGTTGCACCTCTTAACAGAGCGCGTCCCGCCGGGGGTCGATGAAGCCGCCTATGTGAAAGCGGGCTTTTTGGCCGCTGTGGCCAAGGAGGAGGTTGAATCCCCGTTGATCACTCCCCTGCGGGCGGTGGAGCTCTTGGGCACCATGCTGGGGGGCTACAACGTCCAAGTTTTGCTGGATCTGTTGCGGGATCCCCGGAGTGAGATTGCAGCGGCAGCAGCCCGCGCCCTCAGCCACACCCTGCTGGTTTTCGATGCCTTTCACGACGTGCTGGAGCTGAGCCAGTCCGGCAATGCCTATGCCCAACAGGTGATCGAGTCCTGGGCCAAGGGCGAATGGTTTACCGCCAAAGCTCCCCTGGCCGCAGCCATCACCGTGACGGTGTTCAAGGTTGCCGGCGAGATCAACACCGATGACCTTTCCCCCGCCGCCCACGCCACCACCCGCCCCGATATTCCCCTTCATGCCCAGAGCATGCTGGAATCGCGGGCGCCGGGAGCGATAGCAGCCATTGCCGAGCTGAAGCGCCGCGGCCATCCGGTGGCCTTTGTGGGGGATGTGGTGGGCACGGGATCTTCCCGCAAGTCCGCCCTTAATTCCCTGCTCTGGCACATCGGCCACGACATTCCCTATGTGCCCAACAAGCGGGCCGGCGGGGTGATTCTGGGGGGCACGATCGCGCCCATTTTCTTCACCACCGCCGAAGATGCCGGCGCCCTGCCCATCCAGTGCGATGTCTCCTGCCTGGAGACGGGCATGGTAGTGACGATCTACCCCTACGAGGGCGTTATCCGCTCTGAGGATGGCCAAGTCCTCACCACCTTTTCCCTGCAGCCTGTGACGCTGCCCGACGAGGTGCGGGCCGGGGGCCGCATCCCTCTCTTGATTGGCCGGGCCCTTACCGACAAAACCCGCCAGGCCCTGGGGCTGGATCCCTCCCCCCTGTTCATTCGCCCCACCCCGCCCGCCGACACGGGCAAGGGCTATACCCTGGCCCAGAAAATCGTCGGCAAAGCCTGCGGGCTGCCCGGAGTGCGCCCCGGCACCAGTTGCGAGCCGCTGATCACCACGGTGGGATCCCAGGACACCACCGGCCCCATGACCCGCGACGAGCTCAAGGAATTGGCCTGTCTGGGCTTCAGCGCCGACCTGGTGCTGCAGAGCTTCTGCCACACCGCCGCCTATCCCAAGCCGGTGGATATCCAGGTTCACAAAGAGCTGCCCGACTTTTTTGCCTCGCGGGGAGGTGTCGTCCTGCGGCCAGGCGATGGCATCATCCACTCCTGGCTCAACCGCATGCTCCTGCCCGATACCGTCGGCACTGGGGGCGACTCCCACACCCGCTTCCCTTTGGGCATTTCCTTCCCGGCTGGCTCTGGGCTGGTGGCCTTTGCCGCCGCCATGGGGGTGATGCCCCTGAATATGCCGGAGTCGGTGCTGGTGCGCTTTAAGGGGGAACTGCAGCCCGGGATCACCCTGCGGGACATTGTCCACGCCATCCCCTACGTGGCCATCCAGCGGGGGCTGCTCACCGTCGAGAAACAGGGCAAGAAAAACGTCTTTGCCGGGCGAATTATGGAGATCGAGGGCCTGCCCAACTTGAAGGTGGAGCAAGCCTTCGAGTTCACCGACGCCTCGGCGGAACGCAACTGCGCCGCTTGCACCATCCAGCTGAGCGTCGAGACGGTTGCCGAGTACCTGCGCTCCAACGTGGTGCTGCTGAAAAACCTGATCGCCCGCGGCTATCAGGATGCGAGAACCCTGCTGCGGCGCATTGCCAAGATGGAGGCCTGGCTGGCCAACCCCACCCTGATGGAGGCGGATCCCGATGCCGAATACGCTGCCGTGCTCGAGATCGACCTCAGCGCCATCAGCGAGCCGATCGTCTGTGCCCCCAACGATCCCGACAAGGTGATGACCCTGAGCGAAGTCCACGCCCAGCACGCGGCCGGCAACCCCGACACACCCATCCACATCGACGAGGTGTTCATCGGCTCCTGCATGACCAACATTGGCCACTACCGCGCCGCCGCCAAGATTTTGGAAGGCCAGGGGCGGGCCAAGGTGCGCCAATTTTGGATCTGTCCTCCCACCCGCATGGACGAGGCGCAACTGCGCGCCGAAGGGGTGTACGGCACCTTTGCCGCTGCCGGGGCGAGGACGGAGATGCCCGGCTGCAGCCTGTGCATGGGCAACCAGGCGCGGGTGGCAGACGGGGCCACGGTTATGTCCACCTCCACCCGCAACTTCAACAACCGCATGGGCAAAGACGCGCGGGTCTATCTGGGATCCGCCGAGCTGGCTGCCGCCTGCGCCCTCTTGGGCCGGATCCCTACCCCTGAGGAATACCGGGAGATCGTCGCCACCAAGATCCAGCCCTTTGCCGGCGAGCTGTACCGCTACCTCAACTTCCACGAGATCCCCGGCTTTGAGGACGAAGGGCGGGTCATCCCCCGCGAGCAAATGCCCAAGCTGGAGGAAGCCCTCGGGATCCGTCCCTAGACCCAGGGGGGCTTGGCAGCTTGGGCTGCCCTGCTACCATGGCAAGGTGGTGGCCTTAGCCTTGGAGAAACTCTGATGGCCCCGCCTCGAAAACTCGCCCGCCAGATCCACCGCGCCCTGGCCCCCATCCTGGCTCTGCCCTTGGTGGTAACGGTGGTAACGGGATCCCTTTACCAAATTGCCCGCCTCAACGACAACTTCGACTACTACTGGCTGATCCAAATCCACAAAGGGCAATGGGGGCCTCTGGATCTGCAGGCCGTCTACCCGTTCTTAAACGGCTTGGGGCTGTTGCTGATGGTGGCTACCGGCCTGAGTTTGTGGCTGCAGACGAGATCCCACCGCCCCCCCAAGCGCACCGATTCCTGACAGCTTTCTCCTATTCCTTGGGCGAGAAAATATCCCCATCGATTTCCAGAAAACTCGCCCTCTTGAGCCAGCCAGATCACTTATCCTAATGTACAGAGGCTAGGCTAAAGCCTGGTGAGTAAATCTTAACTTAAAGAGAAGCTAACCAAAAGTTAACCAAAATCTGCTCAGGAGGTGGATAGATATGGCTCTGGTTCGCTGGGATCCCTTTCGGGAAATTGACGAAATTCAACGGGAAATGAACCGGATGTTTGACCGGCTGATGGCTCGCCCCGCCGAGACCGATGCCTATACTTTTGTGCCGGCGGTGGAAATGCACGATGATCCCGAAACCATTACCCTGAAGCTGGAGCTGCCCGGCTTGAACCCCAACGATCTGGACATCCAGGCGACAGCCGAAGCGGTCTCCATCACCGGGGAACGGCGATTTGAGAAGCGCTCTGAAGACAAAGGGGTAACCCGGACTGAATTCCGTTATGGGCGCTTCCAACGGGTGATCCCGCTGCCCAGCCGGATCAAACACGATCAGGTGAAAGCGGAATACAAAGATGGGATCCTCACCCTGACTCTGCCCAAGGCGGACTCCGAAAAAGCCCAAGTGGTCAAAGTGAACGTTGTCTCCTAAGGGGGGGAGGCGAGCGCCACTTTTGGCTTAACAAGATCCAGATCCCAGAGGTAGGCTCGTGGCCTACCTTTTTAGGTTTTTTGGCTTTTCGATCCTCAACTCCCCTCTCCCTCTGGGAGAGGGGCTGGGGGTGAGGGCGACCCCAGCTTACTCCAGCCCAGGGATCCGATTTGACCTCTGCCCCTAGGGTTGGATAAGTTTGAGGGCGAAGTGGCTGGGGAGCGAGAGCATGGCCAGCGTGACCTACGAACACGTTACCAAGCGCTACGGCGACACCACTGCCGTCCACGACCTGAACATCGCCATCGAAGACGGGGAATTTCTCGTCTTCGTCGGCCCCTCCGGCTGCGGCAAAACCACCTCTTTGCGCATGCTGGCCGGACTGGAAGAGGTGAGCGCCGGCTCCATCTACATTGGCGATCGACGGGTGAACGATGTCCCCCCCAAGGATCGGGATATCGCCATGGTCTTCCAATCCTATGCCCTCTACCCCCACATGACCGTGGCCGAGAACATGGCCTTTGGCCTCAAGCTGCGCGGCCTGCCACGGGCGGAGATCGAAAGCCGGGTTAGGGGGGTGGCCAAGCGCCTTGGGATCGAACACCTGCTCCACCGCAAGCCCAAGGAACTTTCCGGTGGGCAACGGCAGCGGGTGGCCGTCGGGCGGGCCATTGTGCGCAACCCGGCGGTGTTTTTGATGGATGAGCCCCTCTCCAACTTGGATGCCAAGCTGCGGGTACAGGCGCGGGCCGAGATCAGCAAGTTGCACATGCAACTGGGCACCACCTTTATCTACGTTACCCACGACCAGGTGGAGGCCATGACCATGGGCAACCGCATCGCCGTCATGAAGGATGGCCGCCTGCAGCAGGTGGATACCCCCCACACCCTCTACACCCGCCCGGCCAACCTGTTTGTGGCCGGCTTCATCGGCAGCCCTGCCATGAACTTCTTCCAGGCCAAGCTGCGGGAGCAGGAGGGCACCCTCTGGATCGATACCGGCGCCTTCAGCGTGGCCATCCCGCCCCACCAGGCAGAGCCCTATTGGCAATACGTCGGCAAGTCGGTCATCTTCGGCATCCGCCCGGAAAACATCCACGATCCCCAGTACCAACCCCCAGGGATCCAGCCCGCCCGCGTGCGGGCCAAAGTCTCGGTCGCCGAGCAGATGGGCAGCGAGGTCATCCTCCACCTCAGCGCCGCTGACCCCGAAGGGATCCTCCCCGAGCAGGAGTTTGTGGCCCGCGTGGATCCCCGCACCGAGCTGCGCGTCAACCAATGGGCCGAAGTGGTCTTCGACATGGATCGCTTCCACCTTTTTGATCCCCAGACCGAAGAGCGGCTGGGATCAACACAGGCCCTGTTCAGTTAAGGATTGGCTACCATAAGCTCCAGAGAAAAAGGGATCCCTATGCCGGAGCAATCTGCCTCGAAGTTGGTGCAGGCGCAGTTTGACGAATTTCCCTATCCCAACGTCCCCATTGAGCAGACGGTTACGGATACCTTTGCCCTGTTTGCCAACAGCTACACCACCGCCTGCTATGTACGAGAGCGCAAGGTGGTCAAACCCGAGGGCAAAGTGATGCTCAACGCCGGCTGCGGCTCCGGCTGGGAAACCCTGGTCCTGGCCACGGCCAACCCAGGCGCTTCTTTTGTTGGGGTGGATATCTCGCCGAAATCGCTGGAGATGGCCCGGCAGCGCTTCGAGTTCCACCAGATCAAAGAGGCGCGTTTCGAGGTGATGGACATCACCGACCTGCAAGCCTTGGGGGAGCAGTTCGATTTCATCGCCTGCAATGACGTCCTCTACCTGCTGGACGATCCGGTGGCCGGGCTCAAAGGCATGCGCCAGGTGCTAAAGCCAGAGGGGATTATCCGCACCAATGTCCACAGCCTCTATCAGCGGCAGTTTATTTTCAACATGCAAAATGCCATGGAGCTGCTGGGGGTGATGGACGAGCCCGCTGCCAAGGCTGTCCCCATCCTCAGGGAGCTGATGGATGCTCTCCACGAAGGCAGCTTCGTCAAAAGCCACTGGCAGGGAGACGCCATCAAAACCACCAACGGCATCCTGGCCAACTTTCTGCTGCGCAGCGACAAGGGCTTCACGGTGCCCCAGGTGTTTGAGATGCTGCGCCAGGCGGAGCTGGAGTTCATCAGCATGGTGAACTGGCAGCAGTGGAAGCTGGAGCGAGTCCTCACCAAGCCTGTCCCTTATGCCCTGCGCCACATCAAAAAGCTCAGCCAAGAGGAGCTGCTGCACTTTATCGAGCTGATTTTCCCCAACCTGACCCGGCTGATCGATTTTTGGTGCGGCCATCCTCGCCCCACCCCACCAGCCCCTTTTACCCTGGAAGAATGGCGAAACGGCTCCGTGCAGGCCCATCCCCTGTTGATCCGTCTCAATGCCAAGCTGGCCTTTGAAAACGCCATCCGCGACAACGGCCCGGTCAACATCAATGGCTGGCCGGGATCCGAAGGCAACATCGTCATCGATCCCTTCTCGGTGCGCTGGCTAATCGACGTCTTTGGGGAAGAGCCTGTGCCCGTGCAGGCCCTGGCGGCCAAGGCCCTAGATCTCATGGACTGGACCCCCGAAGAGGCCTTTAACCAAGTGGTGGCCAATCTCAAGTTCCTGGAAGAGCGGCTGGTGGTGCTGTTGCACTCGCCGCTGCGTTGAGTTCAAGAACCTACCCCCCTCTCCCCCTGGGAGAGGGGCCGGGGGTGTTTGCGTTTAGCGACGCGGAGCGCTTGGGCTGGGAGAGGGGCTGGGGGTGAGGGTCTGCAGCACCCTGATTTGCTCGGCCCGAATGGCCGCTGGGATCCCCCCTTCCGCATCGACGTTGACGGCGAACCGAACGGTGCCTTCCATTTCCACCACATCTCCCGGGAGCAGATCCAGCCAGCTGGCAGAGCGGCCAAGGCGAGTCACTTGCACCTCCTCAGCGGGAACCACCGAGACCCACGTGCCCGCGTAGCGATCCAAGCTGGGGCTGACTTTTTCCAAGTTGACCCCAATCCAGCCCTCCTTGCGGTTGAGCAGCCGCACCGTTCCCGTCAGCTGAAAAGGTTGGGCCTCTTCTGCCAATTGGATCGGCTCATGGAGAACCACCGTATTCAGAGGCTGCAGCCGAGCCAACTCCACCCGCCACCCTTGAGCCTGGCGATAGAGGGTAACCTCCATAACTGCGCGCAGCCGACCCTCTGGCAAAGGCTCGTAGAAGCCCAACTGGGAGCGAAAAGGGCGAAAACGGGGATCCTCCCGATCCGGCTCTGTTAAAAATCGTTGCAGCTCCTCGGCAGTGAACTGGAAACGCAAAGTCGGCACCACCGCTTCTGGCTTCAGGATTGCCTCCACCCGGAAAATGGCCGTATTGCCCACCGCTTGAATGGGGGTGAGGGTAAACTCCTCCGCTGAGGGCCACGATTGATCCAAGGCCCCCGGAGGGATCCCTTTTAGCAGCCGCGGAGTGAGCAGGGCTTCTGCGGTGGCAAAATCGCGGGCATTGGCCGCCTGGACAAACTCCCGCAGCGTTTCTTCAGCCGTTTTGGCCTGCCAACAGCCCCCCAGAGGCAGCAAAGCCAGCACCAGGAAAAACCACGCTCTCACATCCACACCCTCCCCAATCTCCCTGCAGGTAACAGTCCTAGGGGTTCTCGGTTGGAGATGCAGAATTTTCACCGGGATCCGCTGCTTCTGTCTCTTCTGGGTTTTCCGGCTGGGATCCCTCTGCAGGGGGCTTGTCTGGCTGCCACACTTCAATTCGCCAGCCGCGATCTTGCTGGTAGAGGGTGATCTTGACGCGGGAGGTCACCGTGTCTCCCTCCAGGCGCAGACCCACCAACTGCGGGGCCAACTGCTGATAGGTGGGATCCGCCAGATCCGGCTGGGTCAAATACTTGCGCAACGTCAAGGGATCCAGCCCCAGGCGCTGGGCCGCATCCTCCAGCGAGTCGGTGCCCTCCACCCAGACATAGGCCGTCTTCCCGGTCACCTCTTGGTTGCGCACCTGCACGTTCTCCCCCACCGTGCCCCAAATCGAAGGCAGGGATCCCGGCCGGAGGGCATTGCTGAAGCGCTCCGTCAGGTAGCTGTCTGCCGTGCCCCAGTCCCCCTTCTCGGCAGCAGCGATGAAAGTGCTCACCACCTGGTCAGGAGTTTGCACAGGAGCTGCCTGCGTACAGGCGATCCCTCCTGCCAAGGCGGCAGCAGCAATCCAGACGGGGAAACGGCGTACCATGAACATCCCTCAACCACAAGCGGCATCGCTCTCCTAGGTTACCAAACTTTTTCCGCCTTCTCTTCTGCCTGTTCAGAAGACCCAGTGCAGCTCCGGCAAGGTGGTAGGATAATTCAGCAGCTTAGTTAGCGAAGCCATGGGGATCCCCACCACTGCTGACGACTACAACGAGCTAGGGATATCGCACTACTTGCGGGCGCAGCAAGCCAAGACCGCCCGCGAGCGCCGCGCTGCCTGGGCCCTGGCTCTGGCCGCTTGGCGGCAAGGCCTCGATCTGGATCCGGATCACCTTTTCTGCCAGTTCAACCGCCTGCACGCCCTTTTGGCCTTGGGCAGCCCACTGACGGCTGTTCAGGAAGGCAAAGAGCTGCTCTCCCGCCTCCTCACCCAGCGCTACTTAGAGGATCCCAGCCTGGGCTTGGCCGGCTCCGAGCTGCGGTTGGTCTGGGATCCCCCCAAGCTGGCCTCCAGCAGCTTGGCTGGCAAAAAGAGCCGCCGCTCGGCCAAAGCCGCTGCCTCATCTCAGCCAGATCTACGCGAGCGCTATCTCCACACCCTGGCCCGTTGGCTGGCCCACCACAGCGGTGTGGTTTACCGACCTGAGGCGTTGCCCTATTGGCGCCTGGCGGCAGCCATTGACCCTACGGATCTGGAAGCGCAACTGGTGATTGCCCTCAACGGCGTGGCTCAGGCGCAGCCGGAGGGGGCTTTTCTGCTGCAGCGGATTGCCAGCCGCTACCCCGACCAGAAAGAGAGGGCCCTCCAGGTGCTGCAACTGGCCCTCGATCGCTACCTTCCCCCCCCTCCCAAGCCGGAAGAGGCCGCTGCTGAAGCCGCCGAAGAGGCACCCTCCCCAGCCAAGCCAGAAATTTGGACTCAGTACGAAGGATACAAGCTCAGGTTGGAGCCCGACCTCAAAAGCATCGTTACCTTTGTTTTGCTGGCCCAGGATCGCTGGTTTGAAAGCGAAATTGAGCTGTGTCGGCAAATCCTCAAGCCCGGCATGCGGGCCATCGATGTCGGCGCCAATGTTGGCGTTTACACCTTTCTCTTTGCCCGCTGTGTGGGCGAGTCTGGAAAAGTCTATGCCATTGAACCTACGCCGGGATGTGTGCAGTGCTTGCAGGCAACGGTCGCTCAAAACAAGCTCGACCAATCCGTGCAAGTTGTAGAAGCTGCGGTAGGCGAAGAGTCCCGCGAGGTTTACCTGGTCTGTGAAGGGGCCAGCGTTTTCAACCGCATCGTCACGGATCCCATGTCGGTTGTAGAAGAAACCAAGCCGGTGCAGCAAATTGCCTTAGACGAGCTGTGGATCTCAGAGGGCAGCCCCGACATTGATTTGCTCAAAGTCGATGTGGAAGGGGCAGAAGTTCCCGTTTTGAAGGGGGGGAGAAAACTTATCGAGACCTGCAGCCCGGTAATCCTGTTTGGAAACCAAAATATCGGCCAGTTTTCAGGTTTGGAGTCGGCGAAGCTTCTTGCCGAATTGGGTTATCTCATTTATGTCTATAACCCAGTGATCCAAGATCTCAGCATTGTTCAGGCCTCTGTCCAACCGCCAACTGCGTCAAACTTGGTTGCCGTGCATCCGAATCGCTTTTCTCTGGCGAGCAAAGCCGGTCTGATCTAGCCGTTTCTGTGGAGTAGAGTAATGCCTTTCCCGACTAGCGAGATCCTCGACAAAGACATGCCTTTTATCCGAATTGTGGACGTGGGGGCGATGTTTCTGGGCGGCGATAACTTCGACAAGCTGGTTCAGGAAGGACATGCCCAGGTGATAGGATTTGAGCCCCAGAAGGAAGAGTGTGAAAAGCTCAACGCCAGAGCCCTAGCCGAGGCTCCTCGCGCCGACAAAGTGAAGCGGCAATACTTTCCCTATTTCATTGGGGATGGATCCCGTCGCAAGTTCTATTTCACCAATACCGGCTACACCTCCTCTCTTTATGAGCCCAATCAGGAGCTGGCTCAACATTTTGAGAACTTGGCAGAAGTTTGTCGGGTAACTCGGGTTGAGGAAGTCCAGACCACCCGCCTGGATGATATTCCAGAGCTGGGCGAAGTGGACTTTCTGAAGATGGATGTTCAGGGAGCTGAGCTGGATGTTATCCGGGGTGCTAGAAAAACTCTACAGAGTGTTACTGTTATCCAAACAGAAGTCGAGTACATACCCCTCTACAAAAATCAGCCTCTTTTTAGCGATGTGGATATTGCCCTTAGAGAAGAGGGCTTTCTTCTGCATGGCATGACCAGCAACTTCGGTGCCTGCCTCAAGCCCTTTTCAGCCAGAACCTATCGCCCTTACACCCAAGTGCTGTGGTGCAACTATGTTTACGTCAAAAACTTTATGCACCTGGATTGGCTCTCCCCGCGGCAGCGGCTGGCTATGGCGGTAGTTTTGTATGAGATTTACCTGTGCTATGATCTGGTGGCTTTTGTCCTGGGTGTTCATGACCAAATTGCCCAAACCCGCTACAAAGACTTCTACCTGGCCAAAATGTTTGCCGCTCTCAATGTCTCTTAAATTGCTCAGAGGAGGTGGGGGATGATCGTCATCGACGGGGTTATCTGGCAGTCGGAAGGGTTTTCTCGCTCTCCACTTTTGGATCAGTCCTACCTGTGGCTGAGCCTCATTGAAGAATGGGTCAAGGCCAAGAAGGCAACGAAGTTTGTGGTGCTCACCCGCGGGCAAACTTGGCTGCCGCCGGGAACTTTTTTTTCCGAGATCCCCCGCTTTGCTTTTGCAGAGGCAGGTGAGGATCGCACCGGCCTGCAGAGCGCCTGCGACCAGCTCAAGGCCAGGCTGTTTCTCTCCACCGGCTACACCACCCCCATCTCCACCCCTTCCATCGCCTTCATCTACGACCTAGAAGCAGAGGCTGGCAGCCAGTTTCACTCGGAATACATCGAGAAGAAAAACGCCATCTTGGCTGCTTCCCACTACGTTTTCTTTTCCGATGAAGTGCTTGCTGGCTTCCGAACCCACTACCCCGGGATCCCTCCCGAGCAGATGTCGCTAGTCTACCCGGCCATTGAAGGCTGGGCCAAGCCGGCTGCTCCCGATGCCATGTCCGAGTTTCGCCGCAAGTTTCAGTTGACTCGCCCTTTTTTCTTGGCCGTCTTGCCCGAACAGCTGGCTGATTACCGTGGCATCCAGGCTGTCAGCCAAGCTTGGGAGATCCTGCAGGGCCAAAAGCTCTCCCGCACCGAGCTGGTCTTTGCCTTTCCCAGTCCTCTGAAGGTGGATCCCGTCAAAGCGCAACTGCCCCAAAAACAAGGCCTTCGCTACCTCAGCCTGAACAATCCCGAGCTTGCCTGCGCCTATTCCTCGGCTCTGGCGCTGGTTTTCCACTCCACCTTTCGGCCCAGCAGCCCCCTTGAGGCGATGGCCTGCGGCTGTCCTGTGGTGCATTACCGGGATGAGCAGCCAAATGCCTCCGGCTCGGAGTCGGCAACTGCCTCTGGAGAGAAAAAAGATAAGGATCCCTTGCAGAACTCGACAGCCCTGCTCTGCCAAGGCTCTCTTCAAGAGCTGGTTGACGCCTTGCAGCGCATTCAAAGCTACCCGGTGCGCTCTCCTCTGATTGCCAAGGGGCTGGAACGGGCCAAGGAGCTGAGCTGGGCAACAGTGGCCGCCAAGCTGTGGGACATTTTCGAGCAGGTGGCTCCTTCGGAATCCGAGGAACCTACTGACCGCTGACCACCAGGTTTTTCCACATCTGCCGATAGGCCCGCTCCAGGGCGCGGGCATGGCTTTGCGGATCCCTCAGGGGCGATTGCTCCATCCTGTCCCGGAGGGTGTGGCGCAAATGGCGCAGCCGCTCCAGATCCGTGGCCAGGTTCACGGCAATTTCCACGTACTCTTCCGGGGTTTGGGCCACCAGCTCCGGCAGCCCCACGTTGGTGAGGATGGAGACCCCCACCCGGCAGACATGGGCATTGCCTGCCAAGACCACCACTGGCGCACCGCCCCAGAGGGTTTCGCAGGTGGTGGTGGTGCCGTTGTAGGGGAAAGGATCTAGGCCAATGTCAATCTCGCTATGCTCAATGGCCGT